>CAYYVB010000003.1:30195-40984 GCA_964475035.1 uncultured Opitutaceae bacterium
CGGTAGTTGCCGCGGTTGATCACATGGTAACACGCCCCCTCATACTCCAAGCGCAACGCCCGAGCCATGACCGCAGTCAGAACCAGCGGGGAAATCTGTCAAGAGTCAAGGTCTGACACCTTTGGATCGCTTTGACCCCTTTGGATCGCTTCTGACACCTTTGGATCGCTTCTGTTCAACTCTCAACTTGAGGCGACGAGTGCAAGTAACGACAAAATATATGTGATTATCATCGCCATCTCAATGCGACTATCGCTGAGAAGAGTCTCCCACAAAGTTGGCCTTGCTGCATCGATAGCATTCAGGAGAGATCGCTCTGCTCCCGAGTCTGTAGGCAGCCCGGTCCGGAGGCTCTCTCGTTCTAAACATATAATTCTCCGCACGCCTTTGTCGGGGAATCCGTGCATAGCCTCTCGTAAATAAGCATCTGCAATGTCGGGTGAACCCTCTCGCGCTGCAACCATTGCCTTAGCTACGAATTCTTTAACACGTGTCCTTCGAGTCCAGTAAAATAATTTCCAGAGAATTAATCCGCTGGCAGTAAGATGTGTAACCAGCACGAATATCTTAATGCTGTTGCTCATAAACTTTAACGGCTAGCGTGTTTATTGCATATTTGCTTCCTGTAATTGTCTAACTATTTCCATTGCATTTGGATCAATACCGCCGCCACCCGCGCTAGATAGGAATTCCTCGATCGCTTGCCCACAATCCAAAGGGGTCACACAATCCAAAGGGGTCATGTCTTGACTCTTGACAGATATTTTTCCCAGCGAGTTGGCGTATTGTGCGCGACTGCTTTGCATATTTAATTCGCTTTGAATGCATACTGCCATGCGTCGAATCTTAGGTAGGATTCAACAATGCCCTCATCGCGTCACGCTCATTCGCAGGATATTGTCACGTGAGGCGGTTAGGCTAAGGGGTGCGGAAGTCAGGCTGTCATTGAGCGATAACGCGGCCTCGAACCGACTGAAGACGATACCCGCGACATCCGCCCACCCGAACATGACAACAATTAAGTGTCATGTTCCGCGGCGCGGTATTGGGGCTATGTCGCGAGGAGACGGTCGCGATCCTCGCGGGATCAGCGGGCTTCGTTCTGGCGGTCAGGACTGTCCTCGGCGCGCGTGAAGCGGTCGGGACGCTCGCGGCGTTCGCTGCGGTCCGGGCGTGCGGCGCGGTCCGGACGTTCGCTGCGATCCGGGCGGGGCGTGAAGCCTTCGCTGCGCGCCGGCATCGCCCGCGGGGGCGGCGAGTAGGTCCGCGTCGAGGTCGCGGTGGTCGTGTTCGCGGCGGAATAATCCGGACGCGTGGCGCGCGACGGCAGATCCGGACGCGGCGCCCGCGGGCGTTCCCGTTCCCCGTCGCGCTCGCGCGGGGGACCGTAGCGCTCGCCGCGATCGCGGCGGCGCTCCTCGCTGTTCAGGCGGGCGGATGAAACCGGCGTCGGCGAAGACGCCAGCGGGTCGACGGTCGTCGTCACGGGCACCACCGGCGTGAGATTGGGCACGACGGGCGCAAGGCCGCCCGCGAGCGGCGCGACCTCGCCCGGACGCAACGGCTCGCGCGTCGGACGTTCGCGACGGCGATCGCCGTCCCGGTCGCGGTCGCCGTGGCGCGGACGCCGGTCGTGATCGTCGGCGCGCGGGGCGTGCGCGTTGGGCCGGCCGGGGCGCGACAAATCGGGATCGCGGTCGCGGCGCGGCGAGTGGGCATGGCGCGGCGGACGCGACGGCGGAGACCAGCGGGTCCAACGGTAACCGCCGTACGGTTCGTAACGGTGCGCGTGACGCCAGTGCCAGCCGGGTTGCTGATACCAATAGGACGGACGGTGCACGATGCGCACGGACGCGAAACCCCAATCGGGTTCGTAGCACAGCCACGAGCCGACGCCGTAGCCGACGCTGAACGACACATAGCTGCGCGCACGGTGCGAGGCGTAGACGACCTGCTCGACCGTGAGCACGTCGGGATCGTAGCGCGGGACGTGGATGACCGTCGCGCGCGCGGGCACGATGCGGATCTGGCCGTTCTCGACGACGACCTCGTGTTCCGCCGTGTCGGCGAGCAAGCCGGCGTCGTAGGCGCGGCGGCGGAGCGTCTGGATGGCACCCATGACATCGTCCGGCTGGATCAGGAAGCAGTCGCCGAGTTGCTGGGTCCACGCGAGGTTCTCGTCGAGGTAAGTGATGACTTCGCGGTAATGCACGAGCGCCTTCACGCTCGGCTCCCAGGTCTGCGCTTCGACGGCGGCGGGGTTCCCACCGCGCTCGAGGTAGCGCGCGGCCAACACAAGGTCGGACGGGCGCGTGGCGGCGGGCAGCACGAGCGCGACGAGCGGATCGGGATAAAGCGCGATCGGGCCGACGAGTTTCTCGACGGCGGCGCGGTCGAGACGGGGCGGCGGCGGTTCATCGACCGATTGAGCCGCCGCGGGGAGCAGCAAAAGGGCGAGGCCGAGGAGGGAAACGAGCGGGGTTTTCATGGGCGGCTCCGATGGGTTTGACCGATGAGACGCCAGTCCGGTTCGATTTATTTGGAAAAAGTTTTGTCCGCCGGGCGCGCGCGTCGGTCGGCGGCCCGGGCGACCAGCCAGGCGACGAGAGCGTAGGCGGCGGCGGCGAGGTGGGCGCTGGTGGCGACCTTCACGTCCGGATCGTCGAAGACGATGAAGCCGCCGCCTTGTCCGCCGCGGTGGATTTCGTAGGCGAGTTCGACGACGTAGATGACGACGATGGCCGGCCAGAACCAGTCGCGCCGGTCGCCCTTCCAGCCGCGCGCGGCAAGGAGAAGCAAGAGGCCGAGGTTGACGGCGCTGAGGCCGGCGTAGCGCTGCATATCGGGATCGGCCCAGTAGATCGCCGCGGAGATGAACGGCGGCATGAGCAAGAGGCCGAGCCAGCCGGCGCGGGGGAATTCGCGGCCGATGGTCCAGCCGATGATGAGGAGCAGCGCAGTGTCGGCGCAGAAATGCGGCCAGCCGAAATGAACGAGGTGGCCGGTCCACGCGCGCCAGAGTTCGCCGGCGGCGAGGGCGTCGCGCTCGAAGATCAACGCGCCGCGCCACGCGGGCATGAGCTGGATGACGAACGCGAGCGCCAGCACCGCGAGGTAGAACCACGGCGGTGTCCCGAATCGGCGCAACCAGGCGGCAGGCATGACGGAGAAGTGCCCGCGGAGGCGCGGGTGAGCAAGGCTGGGGTGGCGGAGGGGGAGACGGAGGCGAAGCCGAAGATCCGATGTAGCAGCCGTCGTCAGACGGCTGAGGGAAATTTCCGCTGCGGCGGGGAATCAGCCGTCTCACGACGGCTGCTACGAGAAGATGAGGGCGGAGGTCGCGCTTGAAGCGGAGTTGCGCGCGAGCGCGCAACCTACGGGCGATGCCGCGCGTGCGGTTTCAGTCGCGCGGTGCCGCCCGCGTGCGCAGGCGCGCGAGCAACGCGGCGGCGAAGGCGGCGAGGAACCAGAGGCTGGGCGCGCCGCCACCACCTCCACCGCCGCTGCTCGGCGGCGTCGGCGTGGGGGTCGGTGCGGGTGCTGGTGCCGGCGCACTGACCGTGAGCGTGGCGGGGTTGCTCGTTACGCTGCCGGCGCGGTTGGTAACCGTGACGGTGAAGGTGCCGGCATCGGTGGTCTGCACGTTGGTGAGCGAGAGCGTCGCGCTCGTGGCGCCGGCGAGGGCGGTGTTGTTGCGGGACCACTGGTAGGTGGGCGTGGGGCGGCCACTGGCGGTGACGCTGAAGGTGACGTTGGCGCCGGGCGCGACGGTCTGGCTCTGCGGTTGCGCGCTGATCGTGGGCGCGATGTCCGGTTCCGGCACCCCAAAGGTGAGGTTGAGCGTGATGCTGCCCCACTCGGCTTCCCAGCCGTCAACGGCGAGGTAGTAGGTGGTGCCAGCGGTGACCGGGAAGGTGATGAGGCTCGTGCGGATGCGGGTCGCCTCGGGCGCCGTGCCGGGCGCCTGCTCGTCGTCGTTGGCCGCGAGCTGCGTGAGCGCGCCGACCGTGGTGCCGGTGTAGGCGGCGAGAAGCGTGTCGAAATTGCTGCCCGCGGTGGTGACGGCGAGGTTGCCCGAGAGCGGGGCGGTCCAGCGCCACCAGACGGAGGCGCCGCCGGGCTCGTTCGGGGCGTGGTTGGGTTCGCCGGCTTCCTTGGTGGCGTTGACGTTGGAACCCGTGACGGTGGCGGTGTTGTTGGCGAGCGTGATGGCGATGGCGTTGGCGAAGGCGTCGTTGGCCGGGCGCACGATCGAGCCGGGCGTGCCGTAGAGGAATTGCGCGCCGTCGATGTCGTCTTGGCGCAGCGAGTCGACGCTGCTGACCTGGCTGTTCATGATGGCGACGACGTTCTGGCCGGCCTCGTCGGGATGATCGAGGCCGAGCGAGTGGCCGAGCTCGTGGATGGCGACGCGGCGCAGGTCGGTGGAGGATTGCGTGAAGCCGCGGTAGGAATCCCAGGAGCGCGCGTTGTTGAAGATGATGTCGGACTGCGTGCGGCGGTAGGTGCCGTCCGCCTGCACGGCGGAGGAGCGGTAGGAGAGCGTGATGGCGACCGTGTTGCTGCCGAAGGCGTCGCCGTAGACGTTGTTGGCGAAGAAGACCTCGTTGATGCCGTTGCTGTCGCCGCCCGGTCCGGCGGTGGCGATGTTGCCGGCGAACTGGAGCGAGCCGAGGACGGTGTTCCACTGGTTGATCGCGGCGAGGAAAGACGAACTGTAGTTCGTGCCGTCCTGCAGGACCGGCGTGGTGCCGAGCTTGATCTGGAAGGTGACCACGCTGCCGGACCATTTCACGATGCGGCCGTTTTCGCGGATGATGTCGTAGGCGACGGCCCCGGCCGCCCACGCGAGCGCGGCGGCGAGGGCGAGCGCGGCGCGGAGCGCGCGGCGGGGGCGGCGGAGCGGGGAAAGCAGGGAAGGTTCAGCGCGCACGGTTCGGTCCTCCGGGGGTGCGTTCGGCGCGGGCGGCGCGGATGCTTTGGCTGAACTCCGCCGGCGTGAGCGCGTCGTCGGCGCGGCGCATGGCGCGGAGCTGGCGCGCGAGCTTGCCCTCGACGAGCGGGAGCACGACCTCGGCGGTGGCGGCGAGCGGAACGCCGTTGGCGCGGGCGACGTATTCGCGGCCGAGCTTCTTGTCGAACCGCACCGGGTAACGGCCATGGCCGAGCGCGGTGAGCGGGTGGAAATTCCGGCCGTTGCCGCTGACGAAGAGGATGTCCTCGTCGCCGACTTGGAAACGCGGCACCCCCGCGACGACGAGTTCGCCGTCGGAAGTGCGGCCGCCGAGCTGGCGCAGCACGAGCGGCGCGGGCGGCGTGCCGGCGATGACCTCGAGCACCTCGAGCGTGACGAGCGTGAAAGGCACTTCGCGACCGTCGCGAACCTGCACTTCCTGGGCGACGTGGGCGACGCGTGCGCGCACGACGTAGTCGGAGTCGCGGACGAGCGCGGGGAATTCCGGGGGCACCACCGAGGTGGCGGTGGCGGCGGGGACAGCGAGCGCCGCGAGCAACGCGGCGAGCATCAGACGGAAGCGTGTCATCGGAGGGAGGATGATGGCGGGAAGACTGACTCGCCGTGGCTCCGGCGGCGAGCGGACAGTGGCGCAGCGGCGGCTTTGACCGGGCTTTGACGCGCGGGGTCGGGCTGCCGCAGTGGAACAAACAACGGGCGCACTCTGGCGACACTTGGTCCCGTCGCAAGCGGCACTTGTTCCCGAAAAGCTGGCGCGCCTCCGGGCGGCGTGCCAAGTTGCCGCCATGTTGTCCCCCGCCCTCCTTCGTCTGCGGCTGGTCATCGGCTGGCTGGCGGTCGCCACCGCCCTCACCGCGTCCGCCACCGAGCGCGTCACGCGCGGCAATCTCCGCCTCGAGAACATCCCGGAGATTCCCGCCGCCCTGGCCGAGCGCACGCAGCAATACCAGAGCACCCGCTCCGCCGGCATCCTCGACTGGGATCCCGCGGGCGGCGGCATGCTCATCGCCACGCGCTTCGGCAACACCGTGCAGGTCCACCGCGTCGAGCAGCCCGCCGGCATGCGGCGCCAGCTGACGTTCTTCAGCGAACCGGTGGGCAACGCCTCGTTCTCGCCCGACCCGCAGCACCGCGGCTTCGTCTTCCTGCGCGATGTCGGCGGCGGCGAGTTCTACCAGCTCTACTGGTTCGATTTCGCCAGCGGGCGCGCGACGCTCCTCTCGGACGGCAAGTCCCGCAACGGCGGCCCGAGTTGGTCGACCAAGGGCGACCGCTTCCTCTACACCAGCACGCGCCGCAACGGCCGCGACAACGACCTCTACCTCGTCCACATGGCCGACCCGACGAAGTCGGAACTCCTGCTCGAGCGACAGGGCCAGTGGTTCGCGGGCGACTGGTCGCCCGACGACACGAAGGTGCTGATGGGGCAGTTCATCTCCGCCAACGACTCGCGCATCTATCTCTACGATTTCGCCACCAAGCAGCTCACCCAGCTCAACCCGCAGCCCGCGCACGCCGAGCCGATCTCCTACGGCGGCGGCATCTTCGCGCCGGACGGCCGCGGCATCTACTTCGCCAGCGACGAGGGCAGCGAGTTCCAGCGCCTGCGCTACTGGGATCTCGCCAGCGGCCAACAGGAAGTGCTCACGCCTGACATCGAATGGGACGTCGCCGCCATGCGCCTCAGCCCCGACGGCCGCACGCTCGCCTTCACGATCAACGAGAACGGCGTCTCGCGCCTCTACCTCTTGGACACCGCCACGCGCACGCGCACACCGGTCGCGCTGCCGATGGGCGGCATCGGCGGGTTGCGTTTCACGCCCGACAGCGCGCGCCTCGGCCTCACGGTCAACAGCCCGCAGACCCCGGGCGATGTCTATGTCCTGACGCTCGCCGACCGCTCGCTCGAGCGCTGGACCTACAGCGAGGTCGGCGGCCTCGACACCTCGAAGTTCGTCACGCCCGAGCTCATCACTTACCGCACCTTCGACGAAGTCGCGCCCGGGAAGCCGCGCGAGATCCCCGCGATCGTCTATCGTCCGCAACACCTGCCCGCCGGCGCGAAGACGCCCGTGTTCATCAGCATCCACGGCGGCCCTGAGGCGCAGTCGGTGGTGACGTTCTCCTCGCTCGTGCAATTCCTCGTCAACGAGATGGGCATGACCGTCATCCTCCCGAACGTCCGCGGCTCGGAGGGTTACGGGAAGACCTACCTCAAGCTTGACAACGTCTTCCAGCGCGAGGACTCCGTGAAGGACATCGGCGCGCTGCTCGACTGGGTGGAAACGCAGCCGGCCTTGGACAAGGACCGCGTCGCCGTCTACGGTGGCAGCTACGGCGGCTACATGGTGCTCGCGGCCATGACGCACTACAACGACCGCCTCGCCGCCGGCATCGATGTCGTGGGCATCTCGAACTTCTCCACCTTCCTCAAGAACACGCAGGACTACCGCCGCGACCTGCGCCGCGTCGAATACGGCGACGAACGCGACCCGGAGGTGGCGGCGTTCTTCGACCGCATCTCGCCGCTCAACCACATGCACAAGGTCAACAAGCCCATGCTCATCGCCCAGGGCTACAACGACCCGCGCGTCCCCGTCACCGAGGCCGAGCAGGTGGTCGACGCGCTGAAGAAGAACGGCGCCCAGCCTTGGTATTTCCTCGCGATGGACGAGGGCCACGGCTTCGCGAAGAAGGCCAACGCCGACCTCTTCCAGAACTCGATGATGCTCTTCCTCGAAAAGAACGTCATCAAGAAGGACGAGCCCGCCAAGGAAGCCGCGAAGTAAACCGCGCCGTCGGCGCGGCCCGCGGTCGCGTCAATTTTTCCGTCCACCCCCTCACGCCGCCCACCCCGGGCGGCGTTTTTCATGGTCAGACGGAAACCACCGCACCCTCCGCGCGGCAAAACTGTAGGAGGGGCTTTACGCCCCGATCATGATCTCCCGTCGCCGCGCGAGGGCCGATCTGCGACTGTCCCCGACCGGTCACAGACCGGTCTTACCACCCACCCGCGCCGCCCGGCTTGCCAAGCCCCGGCAACGTGGCCCATCTTGCTCCCTGCAACTTTCCGGCGCAACGCCCGTCTTATCCTCCGCGCCTCCCGCTCCGGTGCCCCACCCTCCGCAATGAAGTCCCTTTCCTTCCGGCCGCTCCTCGCCGCGACCGCCCTCCTGTTCGCCTTCGGCCCGCTGTCTCCCCTCCGCGCCCAACCGGCCGCGCCCGGCGGCGACGCCATCGTCGGCCCCCTCGTCCTGCGCGACGAAAGCATCGAGCAGGTCCTCGCCCTCCTCGAACGTTGGACCGGCAAGACTCTCCTCCGCCCGCAGGCCCTCCCGGCCGCCACCATCACGGTCAACCTCCGCGACACCGTCACGCGCGACGAAGCCATCCGCGCCCTCGAAACCCTCCTCAACCTCAACGGCGTCGCCCTCACCCCGCTCGGCGACCGTTTCCTCAAGGTCACCGCCGTCGGCAACGCCCGCTCCGAGGCCCCCGAGCTCATCGACGGCTCCACCCTCGGCCTCCCGCCCAGCGGCCGCATCGTCAGCAAACTTTTCCAACTGAACTTCCTCCGCGTGCAGGAGTTCATGCCGCAGATCGTCCCGCTTCTCTCGCCCAACACCGGCAGCGCGCCCGTCCTCTTCGAGAAGGCCAACGCCGCCCTCCTCACCGACACGTTGAGCAACCTCCAGCGCGTCGAATCCCTCCTCGCCCGCGTCGACCAGCCCGCCCTCGCCGGCCTCGCGCCGAAGTTCTACTCGCTGCACTTCGCCAAGGCCTCCGACGTCGTGAACCAGATGCGCACCATCCTCTCCGGCGCGCTCCAGACCCAGCTCGGCACCGCCACCTCCTTCAACGCCGACGACCGCACCAACCAGATCATTGTCGTCTCCGACCCGCGCCAGCTCCCCTTCTTCGACGACCTCATCGCGCGCCTCGACGTGAAGTCCGACCCCAACACGCGCAACGAGGTCATCTACCTGAAGCACGCCGCCGCCAAGGACGTCGCCACCATCCTCTCGCAGCTCGTCTCCGGCCAGAACAACGCCACGCGCGCCTCCGGCAACGAGAACGCCCGCGTATCCTCCAACGTCATCGCCGCCGTCGCCCCCGCGCCCGCCGGCGGCACCGCGCCGACGCCCGCTGCGCTCACCGCCCTCGGCGGCGCGAAGGAACTCTCCAACCAGTTCAGCCCGCTCCTCACCATCCTCGCCGAGGAGCGCTCCAACTCCATCGTCGTCTCCGGCACCATCGACGACATCCGCCTCATCAACGACCTCGTCGCCAAGATCGACGTCCTCCTCGCGCAGGTCCGCATCGAGGTCGTCATCGCCGAGGTCACGCTCAACGACAACGCCCAGTCCGGCATTGCCGCCCTCGGCCTCAAGATCGAGGGCGACAAGCTCGTCGGCGGCCAGATCTCCGGCCCGGGCTTCGTCGCCAACAACGTCACCGGCACCCGCCAGCCCACCGGCGACCTCGACCTCGCCGCCGAGGTCGGCATCTCCACCACGCCGCGCAAGAGCAACGCCACCATCCTCTCGCTCCCGAACATCATGACCACCCACAACAAGGAGGGTAAGATCTTCGTCGGCGAGCAGCGCCCCGTCATCTCGAGCTACCTCAACGACAACACCGGCAACAACAACACCATCGGCACCGGCTACCGTTCCACCATTTCCTCGAAGGACATCGGCATCGAGCTCACCGTGAAGCCGCTCATCGGCAACGACGGCTCCGTGCAGCTCGAGGTCACGCAGGAGGTGAACGACATCCTCGGCGAGATCACCATCGACGGCAACCCGCAGCCCCGCATCGGCCGCCGCTCCTACACGTCGTTCGTCAGCGCGCGCACCGGCGAGATCGTCGTCCTCGGCGGCCTCCAGCGCACCTCCAAGTCCAAGAGCACCTCGCGCCTCGGCCCCATCCCGATCATCGGCGACCTCCTCGGCGCCCGCTCGCGCGAGGACACGCGCACCGACCTCGTCCTCTTCCTCCGCCCGACCGTCCTCACCAACACGCCGGCCGACAACGCCCCCGCGTTCGAGCAGGTCGAGTCGCTCCCGAAGGAACAGCGCGAGCGCGTGAAGAAGGCGCTCCAACCCGCCGCCGGCGTCCGCTGACCATGTCCGCCCCGACGGCCGCCCTGCCCGCCTTTCTGCGCGACTGGCCCGACGCCGGCCAGCGCACGCAACTGCTCGAGGCCCCGCGCGGCGAGCGCCAGCAGCTCCTCGCCGCCTTCCGCGGAGCCGCCGCCGGCCCCGTCGTCCCCTACCTCGCCGCCGCCACCGGCCTCCCCGTCGCCGCGCCGCTCGCCGCCGACCCCGACGCCATCGCGCTCCTCCCTGCGCGCCTCGTCCACGATTTCCAAGTCCTCCCGCTGCGCCCGCCCGCCGGCGCCGCACCCGACACGCTCCACCTCGCCACCGCCTGGCCGCCCGACGACGAGATGCGCGACTGGATCGCCATCTTCACCGCGCGCCGCCTCGCCTGGCACCTCGCCCCCGCCGACCGCCTCCGCCAGCTCATCATCGAGCACTACGGCGTCGGCGCCGGCAGCATCGAGGACAGCGACGAGCCCGAGGAATTCGCCTCCGGCCAAGCCCTCGACATCGAGGCCGACGCCGACGCCGCCGTCGTGCGCTTCGTGCGCGACATCATCGGCCAAGCCATCGAGGACGGCGCCACCGACATCCATTTCGAGCCGCAGGAAGGCCAGCTCCGCATCCGCTACCGCGTCGACGGCCTCCTCGTCCCCGTCCCCGTCCCGGAGAATCTTCTCCGTTACCAGGACGCCATCATCTCGCGCCT
>CAYYVB010000004.1:0-4820 GCA_964475035.1 uncultured Opitutaceae bacterium
CGACGCCGCGTCCGGAGCGGTGATTTTGCGCGGCCGGTCACAGACCGGCCCCACCTGGCCCACTTCCTAAGTCTATATTCAGGAATGCTTAAGAATACCGGCCCGCGCCGCCACTTTCCCGCCGCAATTTTCCTGCAAGAATTTTTCAACGTTTCGCCAGGCAGTCGCGTCTATCTGAACGCATCAGTGCGTCGTCGTAGACGATCATTGTTTGTAGTTCTTACGGTTTGCTTGGTGTTAGGTCATGTAGGGCGCTTCGCAAGGGGCGCCCTTCATGTTTTTCGGGGGCCGCGAAGGCGGCCGAAAAATTTCCCCAAAAAAGATTCAACGTTTTCTCAGCGGCTGCGTCTGTCTCTTCGAAACCAGTGCGTCGTCTCCGACGAAACATTGTTTGTAGTTCATACGGTTTGCTTGGTGTTAGGTCATACAGGGCGCTCCGCAAGGGGCGCCCTGCATGATTTCCGGAGGTCGCGGACGGTCGGAAGCGCGGCAGGGACGGGCAGGGGTTTCGGGTGCTGCCCGCGCTGGGCGGAAATGCCCGGACGGAACGTCGCAGGGGACCCGGTGGGCTCTGGCCGCACGACCTCCCCTCCGGACGCCGGTCAGCCCGCGCTCGGATCGTCGGCGATGACGAGGAGCGTGAGCAATGCGAGGATGGTCGCCGCCGCGATCATGCGAGGCGGTGCGGCGCGACGGCGCCGGAGCGAGGGCCCACTTGCGGAAAGAGCATGCGGTCAGTCTAGCGAACCCGGGCCGGGCCGGGAAATGCCTTGGCTGACCAGGCGGCGATGCCTGCAGGCTATCGCCGCTTCTTTCCGCCGGCCTTGCCGCCGCCATCGTTCACGGCGTAGCGGCGGAGAATCCCGAGGTATTGGTGCAGCAGCTTGGACTTTTCCTGTTTGTGCGACACGGCGCACAGCTCGATCGGGGCGCAGTCGGTGGGGATCGCGCGCAACCCGGAGCCCATCGCGGGCACCATGTGTTCGGGCATGATGCAGATGCCGTAGCCGCTGGCGACGCGGCCGGCGATTCCCTCGAGGGTCGCGCCGGTCGGACCGAGTTTCGGGGAGAAGCCGCTCCAGCGGCACAGGCGGGTGAAAGAGCTGAGGTATTGCGGCGATTCCTTCCGGTCGACGGTCACCCAGGTTTCCTCCGCCAGCTCGATCAGCCGCGCGGACGCGCGGGTGGCGAGAGGGTGGGTGGTTGGCAGCACGACCATCAGGCGCGATTGGAGAATCTGCAGCAGCTCCAGCTCGCGGCGGCCGGTGAGCAGCTCCCGCACCATGAAGCCGAGGTGCACCTTGCGGTTGACGATGAGCGCAAGCTGGTCGTGGACGCGCCGGTCGTGCAGCACCACCTCGGCGCGGGGGTGCTTCCGCCGGAACTCGTTCAGCGAGGCCGGCACGAGGCTGCCGCCGAGGTGCCAGTCGTTGCAGACGATCAGTTCGCCGCCGCTGCCTTCGTTGACCTCCTTCACCGCCTCCGCCGCCATGTCGACTTGGGCGAGAATCTTGCAGGTGTGCGCATAGTAGGTGCGGCCGGCGTCGGTCAGGAGCACGCGGGCGTGGTTGCGGTCGAGCAACGTGGCGCCCAGTTCCTCCTCGAGGGCGCGGACCTGCCGGCTGAGCGCCGGCTGGGTCACCCGCAGTTGCTCCGCCGCGCGGCTGAAATTCAGCAGTTCGGCGACCGCCTTGAAATACCTCAGGTGACGCAACTCCATGGGCGGTGACTATGCCGGCCGACGGTCGAGTGGCAAGAGGTGCGGGGGCGGGGTCTCAGCGCACGAGCGAGATGCCGGCGCGGGCGGTCTCGGATTTCTCCCGGTAGGAGCGCAGGCTCTCGCCGTAGCCGTTGAAATACTGGATGAGGAACGAGGTCTCGATGTTCAGCCACTTCGTGCGGAAGGGCAGGGTGAGGTCGACCTGGTGGGTCCAATGGTTGAAGTCCTTCCCCGCGCGCACCGTGTAGAGCAGGCCCGGGCGGCGGTTGCTCTTGGCGAGGGCGAGGCGCAACTGGCCGTGGCCGCGGTAGTCCTTGAGGTCCGGGTTGTCGTCGAGCGAGGTGACGTAGGCGAACACCTCGGGGATGACGAGCAGGTGCCAGTCGTCGATCGGCCCGAGCATGACGGCGGCGCGGGCGGCGATCAGGTTCATGCTGCGGGAATCGGGGCCGTCGCGGCCGTTGGACTCGTGCTTGAACGCCAGCTGCGAGCCGAGGCGCGTGAACCAACCATCTCGCTCCGTCGGCATCGGCGCGAGGCTCTCGAGCATCAGCTCGGGCATGTAGCTCGTGTCGTAGAACGGGCTGGAGTTCGCATCGATGTCCCAGAGCGAGCGCTGGGTGTAGCCGGCTTGGAGCGTGTGGGTGAAACCGCCGGGCACGGGCTGGTTCAGGTCCATCACCTTGTATTTGAAACTGAGCTGGAACTTCGCCGCCGGGGCATCGGGCCCGTAGATGAAGTAGATCGGCTCGTGCAGGCCGAAGCGGTCGGCGAAGGCTCGCTCGATGGCGCTGGCGGCGGGCGTGAGCTGCGTGAGGTGCTTGAGGGCTTGGGCCGGCGCGGGGTCGGCGACGACCGGGGTCGCCTGGGCGCTCACAGCCAGCGCCGTGCGCAGCGGAACCGGCAGACCGGAATCGAACTCGAGGACGACGGAACCGGAGCAGGCGGGCGGCTGGGCGGCGGCATACAACCGCGTGGCGAAGGTGCCGGGTGCGATGGCGAGGGTGGCTTCGTCGCGGGTGACGAATTCCACCTCGTGCCGCTGGCCGGCCACCTGCGCGTGCGCGACAAGGCGGACCGGCGGACGGTAGTAGAGCGTGGTCGTGCCGGGATTGAGGGCGATCAGCTGGATTTCCCAAGCGGAGCCGCCGGGCAACGTGGTCCCGGGAGCGGAAAGCGTCAGCGAGGGAGTGTCCGTTTGCGCCCAGGAGGTGAGGGCGAGCAGGCAGGTCCCGAGCAGCCGGACGAGGAGTGGCGTGGATTTCATGGGCGTGGAATCGGTTCCGTCGCGTCCAACCTGGGCGCGGACTGCAGCGAAGATGGGGGAGTCGGACGCGCGTTCAAGTGCGCGGTGTGCCGGTGGCGCGGTCGAGGCTGGCGAGCGCGACGGCGTAGTCGTGCTGGGCCTGGGCGAGATTGGAGCGAGCCTTGGTCAGGGCCGACTGCGCGGAAAGCACGTCGAGTTGGGTCGAGATGCCCGCTTGGTAGCGGGTCTGAGCGAGGCGAAGGCTTTCGCGGGCCTGCGCGACCACCTTCGCGGTGGCGCGCAGCACCTCGGCCGCCTCGCCGAGGCTGGAGTGCGCGGTGCGGACCTCGAACTCGACGGCGAGCCGGGCTTCCTCGAGCGTGTAGCGCGTCTGCTGGGCGCGGGCGCGGGCCTGCGTGACTTTCCCGGCGGTGGCCTTGCTGTCGAAGATGTTCCAACTCGCCTGCACCCCGGCGGTCCAGCCGTGGAGATTGCTGGCCGGGGTCGTGCTGAGCGACGGGCGTGCCCACTCGTAGCCGGCGACGGCGGCCACGGTCGGCTGGTAGGCGCTGCGGGCGCCGGTGATGCCGTGCTCGGCGGCCTTGAGCAGGCGCTCGGCGCGGAGCAACTCGGGGCGGTGGGCGCGGGCGGCGGCGACGGCGTCGGCCAGCGCGACCTCGCGGGGCGGCAGGGCGAGTTCGCCGCTGAGCTGGAGGTCGTCGCTGCCGCTGTGGGCGGCGCCGAGCGTGGTGCGGAGCTGGTCCTGCGCGGTGCGGTAGGCGTTGCGGGCGCGGATCAGGTCGGGGCGGGCCGTGGCGACGGCGACCTCGGCGCGGAGCAGGTCGAAATTGGAGCCGGTGCCGGCTTCGTTGCGGCTGCGGGCGTAGGCGAGTTCGTTTTCGAGCACGAGCAGGGCCTCCTCCTGCACGCCGATGATCTCGCGGGAGAGGAGCACGGCATAGAACTGCCGGCGCACGGCGAGCAGCGTGTCGTTGATCGCGGCGTTGAACGCCAGGCGGGTTGCTTCGAGCTGCTCGCGCTGGCCGCGTTCCTGCGCCTGCAGGCCGCCGCCGGCGAAGAGGATCTGTTTCACCGTCACGTCGACGCTCCAGCTCTCGTCGTTGGCGAGTGGGGATTCGAGGCGCTGGTCGTCGACACGCGCGGCGCTGGCGCCGGCGGCGACGGTCGGCAGGCGGGAGGCGCGGGCGCTGACGAGCACGCCCTCCTGTTCGCGGATCTGCTCGCGGGTGCGGAGCAGGGCCGGGTTGTGCTCCAGGGCGTGGGCGAGGGCGGCTTCGAGCGTGAGGGGCTGAGGCAGCGGGGTGGCGGCGGACTCGGCGGCGCGGGCGCTGCCGAGCGCGAGGCCGAGAGTGAGGGAGACGAGAAGGAGGCGGGAGAAATTCATGGAAAAGGAAAGGCAGGGCGGGCATTGAACCCGGGGAGTGGACGAGAATCCCCGGGTTGTCCGCCCTGCCAGAGCGGTGGAAGGGACGGTCAGTGCGTGGTGGGGGCCGGAGTGGCGGACGCCGGGGCGCGGTAATCCTCGGCGAAGAGCGTGTAGAACACCGGCACGACGAAGAGCGTGAAGAGCGTGCCGATCGACATGCCCGTGGCGATGACGAGGCCCATGCTGAAACGCGACTCGGCACCGGCGCCTTCCGCGAACACCAGCGGGAGCACGCCGAGCACCATGGCCGCGGTGGTCATGAGGATCGGGCGCAGGCGCACGCCGGCGGCGTGTTCGATGGCCTCGCGCAGCGAGCAACCGCGTTCGTCGCGGGTCTTGTTGGCGAATTCGACCATGAGGATGCCGTGCTTCGTGATGAGGCCGACGAGCGTGATGAGGCCGACCTG
>CAYYVB010000004.1:4830-27202 GCA_964475035.1 uncultured Opitutaceae bacterium
ATGTTCAGCGTGGCGAAGCCGAAGAAGAGGAACACCATCGCGCCGGCGAGGGAGAGCGGCACAGCCATCATGATGATGAGCGGATCGCGCCAGCTCTCGTATTGGGCGGCGAGCACGAGGAAGATGACGACGATGGCGAGGGCGAAGGCGGTCATGAGCGAGCTGCCTTCCTGGATGTATTGGCGGATCTCGCCCTTGTAGTCGTAGGAGAAACCGGCGGGGAAGACCTGCTTGGCCTCGGTGGTCAGCCAGTCGATGGCCTCGCCCTGCGAGACGCCCGGGCGCGGCACGAGGCCGAGCGTGGCGGAGTTCATCTGCTGGAAGCGCCCGAGGCTGCGCGGCTGCGTGGTCTTCTCGATCGTGGCGATGCTGGAGAGCGGGACGAGTTCGCCCTTGCCGGTCGAGATGTAGTAGTTCTCGAGCTGCTCGGGGGTGAGGCGCGAGGTGCGCGTGACCTGCGGCGTGACCTTGTAGGCGCGGCCCTGGATGGAGAAGCGGTTGACGTAGCCGCCGCCGAGCATCGAGCCGAGGTCGGCGCTGAGCTGCGACATGTCGATGCCGAGGAAGGCGGCCTTGTCCTTGTCGATCGTGAGGTCGGCGCGGGGCATGTCGTATTTCAGGTCGTTGTCGGCGTAGACGAACTTGCCGCTGGCGAGGGCGCGCTGCAGGAGCTCGTTGGCCACCTCGACCACCTGGGCGTGGTCGG
The DNA here is from genome assembly GCA_964475035.1 of uncultured Opitutaceae bacterium. Taxonomy (GTDB): domain Bacteria; phylum Verrucomicrobiota; class Verrucomicrobiia; order Opitutales; family Opitutaceae; genus Didemnitutus. The sequence continues at coordinate 5,537 of CAYYVB010000004.1, forward strand.
CGGTCGAGCTGACGACGAACTGCACGGGCAGACCCGAGCCGGCGCCGGGCAGGGAGGGCGGGAGGACGGCGGCGAGCTTGAGGCCGGAGACCGTCGCGCCCTGGGTCGCGACGGCGGTGGCGACGGCGGCGGCGCCGCGGGTGCGCTGTTCCCAGGGCTTGAGCACGAGGCCCATCATGCCGCCCGACGGATTGGCCAGGCCGACCGTGGGATCGAAGCCGAGGATCATGAAGCGGACGTCCGCCTCCGGGATATGTTGCGCGACGAGCGGGCCGAGCAGGTCGGTGTAGCGCTGCGTCTGCTCGAGCGTGGCGTTGGGCGCGCCGCCGATGATGCCGAGCACGAAGCCGCGGTCCTCGGCCGGGGCCAGTTCCTTCTTCGTCATCATGAAGAACGGAACGATGCTGGCGAAGATCATCAGGGCGACGATCACGACGGCGATGCGGGTGTTGAGCACGTGGTCGAGGAAGTGCTCGTAGCGCTCGCGCAGGCGGTTGAACATCCGGTCGAGGAAGTGCTCGATGCCCTTCGGGTTCGGGTTGTGGCGGAGCAGCTTGGCGCTGAGCATGGGCGACAGCGTCAGGGCCACGAAGCCCGAGACGAAGACCGAGCCGGCCAGGGTGAAGGCGAACTCGCGGAAGAGCGCGCCGGTGACGCCCGATTGCAGGCCGATCGGCGCGTAGACCGCCGCGAGCGTGATCGTCATGGCGATGACGGGGCCGACGAGCTCGTGCGCGCCTTTCAGCGCGGCGTCGAGCGGCGAGAGGCCCTCCTCGATGTGGCGGTGGATGTTCTCCACGACGACGATCGCGTCGTCGACCACCAGGCCGATGGCGAGCACCATGGCCAGCAGCGTGAGGAGGTTGATCGAGAAGCCCATCGCGAGCATCAAGATGCCGCCGCCGACGAGCGAGAGCGGGATCGCCACGATCGGGATGACGACGGACCGGAACGAGCCGAGGAACAGGTAGATGACGACGATGACGATGAGCATCGCCTCGACGAGGGTGTGCATGACCTCGGTGATGGACGAGTTGATGAACTCGGTGGCGTCGTAGAGGACGGCGGCGTTCAGGCCGGCGGGGAACTGCTCCACGATCTCGGGCCAGACGGCGCGCACGCGCTTGATCACGTCGATGGAATTGGCCGTCGGCAGCACGCTGATGCTCATGCCGGTGGAGGTCAGGCCGTTGAAGGTGAGGGCGGAGCTGTAGTCCTCGGCGCCGAGCACGACGTCGGCGATGTCGCCGAGGCGGACGATGCGGCCGTCCTTTTCCGCGACGACCATCTGGCGGAACTCCTCCGCGGTGTGGAGATCGGTCTTGGCCGTGAGGGCGACCGTGACCATCGAGCCCTTGGTCTGGCCGACGGCGGAGAGGTAGTTCTGGGCGGCGAGCTTGGCGCGCACGGTGGCGGCGCTGAGGCCGAGCGCGGCCATGCGGTCGTCCTTCAGCCAGATGCGCATGGCGAAGGTGCGGCCGCCGAGGATCTCGACCTTTTGCACGCCCTCGATGGTCGAGAGCTTGGGCTGCACGACGCGGACGAGGTAGTCGGTGATCTGGTTGGCGGCGAGGGTGTCGCTGGAGAAGCTCAGATACATCGACGCCGTGGTCTCGCCGACGGAGACGTCGAAGACGGGATCCTCGGCGGCGGCGGGCAGTTCGCTGCGGACGCGGTTCACCTTGGAGGTGATCTGGGTGAGCGCGTCGTTCGGGTCGTAGTTGAGCCGGAGCTTGGCGGTGATGACGGAGACGTTCTGGCCGCTGACGGATTCGACGTAGTCCAGGCCGTCGGCGGAGGCGATCTCGCGTTCGAGCGGCGTGGTGATGTAGCCGCGCACGAGGTCGGCGCTCGCGCCCGGGTAGGTCGTGGTGACCTTCACGACCGCGTTGTTGGTCTGCGGATACTGGCGGATGACCATGGCCTTGAAGGCCAGCCAGCCGCCGAGCAGCAGGAAGAGGTTGACGACCGTCGCGAGGATCGGACGGCGGATGAAGAGATCGGTGAAGCGCATGGTGGGCTCCGCTCAGCTTTCGACGGGCTTGGGCGCCGGGTTGGCGTCGGGCGCGGCGGTGTTGTCGACTTTCACGGCGCTGCCGTTGCGCAGCTTGACCTGGCCGGAGGTGACGATCTGGTCGCCGGCCTTCAGGCCCTCGCGGACTTGGGTGAGGTCGCCGCGGGAGACGCCGGTCTTGATGAAGCGTTGGTGCGCGACGTTGTCGGTGAGCACGTAGACGGTCTCGCCATAGGGATTGTAGACGATCGCGGCGGACGGGATGACGAGCGCGCGTTCGGAGGAGGGGAGGACAACCTCGATCTTGGCAAACATGCCGGGGCGCAGCGCTTCGCCGTCGTTGGCGAGGGTGGCGCGGACGTCGAGGTTGCGCGTGGCGTCGTTGACGCGCGGACTGATGGCGGTGATCTGGCCGGTGAAGGTGCGGCCGGGATAGGCGTCGACGGTGAGCTGGACGGTCTGGCCGGCGGCGAGGCGGGCGATCTCCTGCTGCGGGAGCGAGAAGTCGACGTGGATCGGGTCGATGCTTTCGAGGGCCACGAGCGCGTCGCCTTTGGAGAGGAACTGGCCGGGATAGACCTGCACGATGCCGAGGCGGCCGGCGAAGGGGGCGACGATGCGCTTCTTGGCGATCGTGGCCTGGAGCTGCGCGACGGCGGAGCGCGTCTGTTGCACTGTCGTCTCGGCGGTATCGAGGTCGTTGGGCGTGTTGGTGCCGTTGGCGCGCAGTTCGCGGGCGCGGGCGAGGTTGAGTTCGGCGAGGCGGGCCTGGGCCTCGAGGCCCGAGAGCTGGGCGGTCTCGACGCTGGTGTCGAGTTGCACGAGCAGCGCGCCGGCCTCGACGGCCTGACCGGAGACGGCGGCGACCTCGCGCACGAGACCTTCGAGCTCGGCCTTGACGGAAATACCCCGATGCGTCTTCAGCGCGCCGACGGCATAAATCGTGTTGGGCCAGGTTTCCTCCGTCACCGAGGCGGCGCTGACGGTGGTCGGAGGCGGTTTCATGCCGGCCATGGCCGCGCCCATTTTCTTGAGGGCGAGGAATTTGTAGCCGAAGATCGCGGCGAAGAGGCCGAGGGCGACCAGGACGGTGATGACAATACGCTTTTTCATGTGGGAAGGGTGGACTTAAGTTGCTTGGAAAGTGGCGGCGCCTTCCTGCAGGAGGGCATAGCCGGCGAAGAGCCCGTCGCGCGCTTCGCCCGTGAGGAAGCGCGTCAGGCCGTTCATCGTTTGGAGGAGATTCAGGGTCGCCGGTTCGACGACGGAGCGGCCGGTCTCGGTCAGGGTTACCGCGATGAGCCGGCGGTCGTGGGTGTCCCGCGTGCGGACCACATATTTCTGCGCCTCGAGGTGATCGAGCGCCTCCGTCATGGCCGAGCGCGACACCGCGGTGTGCACCGCGAGATCGGCCGCCCCGAGTTGCTCGGGCTCGAGGGAAAAGAGCACGACGAGCACCGCGAATTGCAGCTCGCTCAGGTGGTAGCGTCCGAGCGTCTTGTGGATCGCGGCCAGCAACGAGGTCGTGGTGTCGATGTGTTCCATGACCACTCGGCAGCGCTCGGCATCGAAGCCCTCGCGTTGGCGGGCGATGCTCAGCACTGAATGAGCGGCGAGGGTGTCCATGCGCTTCATGGCTGCACCCCTCCGGGGAGGCGGCGTGCGAAAGGCATCGGTGGTTGGAAGTTCATGGGACGTTCAGCATATCGCCCCCCGCCCGGAACGGGAAATGCCTTGTCCCTCTCGCGGTCATGCCGGGAAAGCATTACCGTCGGCGACCCCGATGGTTTGGCCCCGCCTGCCGCATGACCGAGGTTTGGCTTGCCTGGCCGCGGTCGGGGCCTATCGCTGCTCGTGCCTGTAGGGGTGTCCTCCGCGGAGGGCTGAGATTGCGGCACGATCGACCGCTCGACCCTTGGAACCTGAACGGATCATGCCGACGAAGGAAACAGCAGGCGCCGCGACGAGCGCCAGGTGGCGTCAGGCGCGACGCCCCTTCAACGGGAGTCCGATTTGGGTCGGGCATCAACCGATGCAACTCCCGACACGAATCACCTCCATCACCCTCGCGCTCGCGGTCTCCGCCGCCGCGCTCGCCCAGACCGGCGCACCGCCGCCGGCCCCGCCCCTTCCGGCCGCCGCGGCCGACGACGCCCCCGTCCAACTCGCGCCGCTCCGCGTCACCGCCGACCTCTGGGCCTCGCCGCTCGACCGCATCCCGGCGAGCGTGACCGTCTACGACGCCGCCGCGCTCGCCGGCGCGTCCGTCCGCCACTTCGGCGACCTCGTCGACCAGATCCCCAATCTCACGTGGACCGGCGGCACGTCGCGCCCGCGCTATTTCCAGATCCGCGGCATCGGCGAAAATTCCCAGTTCGAGGGCGAGACGCCCGATTCCACCGTGCGCTTCGTGGTCGACGACCTCGACTTCACCGGCCTCGGCACGCTCGGCAGCACCTTCGACGTCGACCAAGTCGAGATCCTCCGCGGCCCGCAGGCCGGCGCCTTCGGGGCCAACGCCGCGGGCGGCGTCGTGCGCCTCGTCTCCACGGCGCCCACGCCCTACTGGACCGGCCGCGTCGAAGGCAGCGTCGGCGGCGACTCGCTCCGCTCCGGCGCCTTCGCCGTCGGCGGCCCGCTCCGCACCGCCGCGCCCGAACAGGCGATGTTCCGCCTCGCCGTGCAGCAGCACGCCAGCGACGGCTTCCGGCGCAACCTCACGCTCGCCCGCGACACCAACGCCCGCGACGAATTCACCGCGCGCCTCCGTCTGACGCTCAACCCGACCGACGCGTGGCGCTGGGAGGCCGCCGTGCTGTTCTCCGATTTCGACAACGGCTACGACGAGTTCGCGCTCGATAACAACGGCGAGTTCACCTTCAGCGACCAGCCCGGCCGCGACGAGCAGCGCTCCACCGCCGCCAGCCTGCGCGGCACCTACCGCGGCTGGGACGGCGTGCGCTTCAGCACCGTCACCGCCGCCTCGTGGGTCGATTCCACCTACAGCTACGACGACGACTGGACCGCCGCCTCCTACATGGGCTTCAGCGACCTCCGCCGCGACCGCACCGTGCTCAACCAGGAGCTCCGCCTCGACTCCGACGAACGCGCGCGCGGCGACGGCTGGATCCACCGCTGGACGCTCGGCGCCTTCTTCGCGCGCACCGACGAGGACAGCACCTACACCAACGAGGACCCCGGCAACCTCCGCGGTCTCCGCACCACCTACGCCTCGGACAACTTCGCCGCCTTCGGCCAGATCGCGCACGACTTCACCACGAGCACGCGTCTCACGCTCGGCCTCCGCGCCGAGCGCGTCGATCTCGACGGTCGCGGCGTGCGTTCGCGCTTCCGCAAGGGCCCCGGCACCTTCGATCCCGAGCGCGTCACCATGCCGCGCTTCGCCGACACGCTCGTCGGCGGCAAGGTTTCCCTCGAGCATCGCGTCGGCGACGCCGGCCCGCTCCTCTTCGCCTCGCTCACGCGCGGCTACAAAGCCGGCGGCATCAACGTCGACGCCCGCATCGATCCCGCCACCGACCCGCTCACCTACGCCACCGAGACGCTCTGGAACTACGAGGTGGGCTTCCGCGGCCACGCGCTCGACGGCCGCCTGCGCGGCGAGCTGACGCTCTTCCACCTCTCGCGCCACGACACGCAGGTGCGCGACTCCGCCGGCTTCGGCGGCAGCTACCGCTTCTTCACCGACAACGCCGACCGCGCGCACGTTACCGGCCTCGAGGCCGCCGCCAGCTACGACGTCGCCGCCGGCTGGACGCTGCACGGCACGCTCGCGCTGATGGATTCGGAACTCGACCGCGCCGCCATCTCCAACGGCAACCTCGTCGGCGGCCGCCGCCTCGCCAACACGCCGCGCTACGGCTACACGCTCGGCTTGCGCCACCGCGCCGAGGCCGGCTGGTTCGGCGGCGTCGACCTCGTCGCCCGCGGCGAGCAGTTCGATTCCAACAACCAGAACGAGGCCCGCCGTGCCTTCCGCGTCGTCAACGCCACGCTCGGCTACACGTGGGGCGACTGGACCTTCACGCTCTGGGCGAAGAACCTCTTCGACGAAGTCTACGACAAGCGCGTCTATTTCTTCGGCAACGAGGACCCCGACTACCTCGAGACCCGCTACGAGAACCGCGCCGACCCCCGCCAACTCGGCGTGACCGCTGCCTGGCGCTTCTAGACCTTCGCCGGTCGGCGCATAAGTATTAGGACGCGATGGTTTTCCAACTAATCTGCGTCTGGCGCTTGCTGTCCGGGGCCATTTGCCCCGGCTCAAACTAGGGCGCTTTCCGGCTGGCAAGCTTAGGTGCTAGCGCGCATTCACTAAGGGCATATACCCCGCTCGCTGAGTCCGCGACAACTGCCGTCGTGGAGGCACTGCTTTTGCTGTGCTCGGACAACTACGAACCCACACCATGAAAACCGCGACGTCTGCCCCCGCCGCCGTCATCCCGCCGTTGAGCGATGACGTCTGGGATGACCTGCTCAACTTCATCGAGGAGAAGAGAGTCATCCCCATCATCGGCCCCGAGTTGTTGAAGGTCGAGACGGAGTCCGGTCCGCGGCTCTTGAACGAATGGCTCGCCGAAAAACTCGCCGCGCGCCTCAACGTTGACCTCACCCAACTCGTCCAGCCGCCGAGCCTGAACGACGTCGTCTGCACTTATCTCTCGGCCCGCGGTCGGCGCGAAGAAGCCTACACGCGCCTGCGCACCATCATGCGGGAGGCGGCGTTCGCCCCTCCGCTCCCGCTGCGCCAGCTGGCCGAGATCACGGATTTCAACCTCTACGTCTCGACGACCTTCGACCCGCTCCTCGAGCAGGCGATCAACTCGGTGCGCTTCGGCGGCGCCGCCAACACCGAGGTCATCGCCTACGCGCCCAACCGCGTCGCGGACCTGCCCGTCGAGCGCGACGATCTCCAGCGCCCCGTCGTCTACCATCTCCTCGGCCGCCTCAGCGCGTCGCCGACCTACGTCATCTCAGACGAGGATATGCTCGAGTTCGTCTGCGCGTTGCAGAGCGAGCACCTCACTCCCGAGAAGCTCTTCCACGCCCTCGAGCACAGCCACCTGCTCGTCATCGGCAGCGATTTCTCCAACTGGCTCGCCCGCCTTTTCCTGCGCATGACCAAGCGCCGGCGGCTTTCCGATCCGCGCGATGTGGGTGAGATCCTGGCCGACAGCCACAGCGTGCGCGACGTGCGGCTGGTTTCCTTTCTGCAGCAGGTGAGCGTGCGCACACGGATGTTCACCGGGGCGGAGGAATTCGTCGCCGAGTTGCACCGCCGCTGGATGGCGCGCCATCGCCCCGCGGCCGCTCCGTCCGCCAGCGCGGCGCCCGCGCGTTTCCTGCCGCCATCGCGCGAAATGCCCGAGAACGCCGTGTTCATCAGCTACGCCCGCGACGACCTGCCCGCCGTGCAGCGCCTGAAGGCCGCCCTCGACGCGGCGGGCATCACCACGTGGTTCGACATGGACCGCCTCGAAGGCGGCGACGACTACGACCGCAAGATCCGCGGCAACATCGCGCGCTGTTCCTATTTCCTGCCCGTCATCTCGGCGACGACGCAGCGCCGGCTCGAAGGCTACTTCCGGCGCGAATGGAACTACGCCGTCGACCGCACGCTCGGCATGGCGGACGGCGCGGTCTTCGTGCTCCCGGTGTGTCTCGATGACACCACCGAAGCCGCCGCCGTCGTGCCGGAGAAATTCAAGGCGGTCCATTTCAGCCGTGCCCCCGGCGGCGAGCCGCCCGCGGATTTCATCCGCCGGCTGCAGGAACTCATCAACGCCCGCCGCGCATGAAAACCATCACGTCCTCCGCCGGCGCTGCGCCGGTGGCCACCGTCGACGCGCAGAATCCCTGGCTCGGCCTCGTTTCCTTCACCGAGGAAACACGCGGTTATTTTCACGGTCGCGAGGAGGAAGTCGCGGAGCTGGGCCGACGCGTGCAGCGCAAGCTGCTCACGGTCCTCTTCGGTCAATCCGGCCTCGGCAAAACCTCCATCCTCCAGGCCGGCCTCGTGCCGCGGCTGCGCCCGGAGGGTTTCTGTCCGGTCTATGTCCGGCTCGATTACGACCCCCATTCGCCGTCACCGTCCGAGCAGATCAAACGCGCGGTCTTCCGCGCCACGGCGGCCGCGGGCACTTGGACCAAGAGCGGCACGGCCGCGGCGGGCGAGACGCTCTGGGAGTTTCTCCATCACCGCGACGATGTCCTGCAGGACGCCGCCGGCCGCACCCTGACGCCCATCCTCATCTTCGACCAGTTCGAGGAGATCTTCACCCTCGCGCAAAGCGACGAGGCGGGCCGCCTCCGCGCGCAGGAATTCATCCAGGATCTCGCCGACCTCGTGGAAAACCGTCCGCCCGCTTCGCTCGAGGCGCGGATCGACCGGGACGAGGTCGACGCCGGTCGTTTCGATTTCGCGCGCGCGGATTACCGCATCCTCCTCTCGTTGCGCGAGGACTACCTCGCGCATCTCGAAGGCCTGAAGGACCGCATGCCCTCCGTGACGCAGAACCGCATGCGTCTCGCCCGGATGACCGGAGCGCAGGCGCTCGCCGCCGTGCGCCGTCCGGCGCCGGAACTCGTCAGCGAGGCCGTGGCCGAATCCATCGTGCGCTTCGTCGCCGGCGGGGCCGCGCTCGCCGTCGCCGAAGTCGAGCCCTCGCTGCTCAGCCTCATCTGCCGCGAACTGAACAACACGCGGCTCGCCCACGGTCACGCGGAGATTTCCGCCGACCTGCTCGCCGGCTCGCGCGACTCGATTCTCTCCGAATTCTACGCCCGCGCCCTGGCCGACCAGCCTGCCGGCGTGCGCGTCTTCATCGAGGACGAGATGCTCACCGATTCCGGTTTCCGCGAGAGCGTGGGCGAGGAACGCGTGCGCAAGGCCTTCGTCGCCGCCGGCGCGGCCGAGGGCGCACTGGCCCAACTCGTCGATCGCCGTCTCCTCCGCGCCGAGGACCGCCTCGACCAGCGCCGGGTCGAGATCACGCACGACGTCCTGTGCAGCGTCATCGCCGCCAGCCGCAAGCTCCGGCACGAACGCGAGGAACTGGCCGCCAAGGAACGGGAGCTCGCCGCCCAGCGCGAGCGGGAGGCCGTCACGCGCCGTTCCCTCCGCCGCGCGCGGATGGTCGCCGCCATCGCCGTCGTGCTCATGCTCGCCGCGGCGGGCAGCGCTGTGTTCGGTTGGATGAATTACCGCCGCGCCCCCGCCGCCGAAGTCGCCGCCACGGCAGCGGAGCAGCGCGCCGCCCATGTCGGCCAGCTGGCCGACGCCGCCCGCTCCGAGGCCGAGAAAATCGTCGGCTATCTGGTCGATGATTTCTACCGCCAGCTCGAACCGACCGGCCGGGTCGAAATCGTCGTCCAACTCGCCGCCCGGGCCGCCGAGTATTACCGGAGTCTGCCCCCCGAGTTGCGCACGCGCGAGACGGTGCGCAACCACGGCCTCACGCTCGCCCGCTACGGCGCCGCGCTGAACACGCAGAATCAGACTGACGAGGCCAGTGCGGTGCTCGCCGACGCCATCGGCCTCCTCGAGCAACTGCGTCAGGAGGGCGACAACTCGGCGGACACCGCCGCAGGTTTGGCGCTCGCCCTCCGCAACCAAGGCACGCTGCTCAGCAACCAGCAGCTGCAGCAGCAGAGTCTTGCCGTGCACGAAAAGGCGGTCGCGGTCCTGCGCTCCGCCGCCCAGACCTCCGAAGCCTCGCGCAACCTTCGCCTCGATCTGGCCACCGCCGTTTATGAGCTGGGTCTGCAGCACGCGCGCACGGCGGAGGACGGGTTTGAACGCTCGCAACCGCTTTACAGCGAGGCCAGCCGGATGATCAACGCCTTGCTCGAGATCAATCCCGCCGACACCGAGGCGCGCGCCGCCCTCGCGCTCGTGCAGATCCGGCAGGCCGCCATGCTGAACGCTTTCGGCCGGCCCGAGGATTCCCTGCGGGCCGCGCGGTTGTCGGAGGAAAGCTACCAGCAGGTCCTCCGTGAGAGCCCCGGCCATCTCACTGCCATCAACGGCCTCGGGATCGTGCAAGGCATGATCTCGAATGCCTTGGGCGCCATGGGACGCCTCAGCGAGTCGCTCGCCGCCGCCCGCCAGTCGGAGCTGAATTATGAGAGCTATGTCCGCCTCAACCCCGCGGGCGGCGACGGTTGGAGCAACGTCGCGGCTGCGCGCGAGCGCACCTCCACCCGCCTTCGCAGCCTTGGCCGGATGAGCGAGGGCCGGGAGAAGCTGCAATCGATCCTCGAGATCGAGCGGAGCATCAAGATGTCGAGCTCGCTGGCCAACCGGTTCGCCCGCGCCTCGGCCTTCGCGGCGTTCATGGCCGCGGACGAGGGCCAGACGGAGGAGGCGAAGGTGTTGATCACGGAATTCGTCCGCCACCTGAACCGCTCCGCCCGGGACGAAGGACAGGAGGGCATCACCCGCCGCGTCGCCCCGGACCTGGTCCGGCTCGTCGAAACGACCCTTCGCCGCCGCAGCGAGGGCGCGGCCGAAGTGGTGGCCGAGTTGGATCCCCTCGTCGCCCGCTGGGAACAGGAGGCGGCGCCGGACGATTTCTCGCGTTCGTGGAAGAACACCATGGTTGGATTCGGCTCCGATACGCTGGCCGATTTCGCCCTCCTCGCCGGCCAGTGGGAAAAAGCGGAACGGGCCGTCCGGGTGAACATCGCCGGAATCATCTCGTCCGGGATTCGTTCCATCTTCGACCGGCAGACCCTGGCCGCCGCGCAGATCAAACTGGCGCACGCGCTGGCCCGCCAAGGCAAGGTCACCGAAGCGCGCGCCGCCCTGGCTCCGGCCGAGGAGTTCATGGCCGACACGCTCGGTCGTTTCCGGGAGAACCAATTCTGGCTCATGGGTGCGGCCGAGATGAATTTCGTGCGCGGCCTGCTGGAGGACCAACCCGGTCCACGCCGCGCCACCCTCGCCGAGGCGGATGCGCTGCTCGCCAGCACCACGGGGGAATTTCGCGCCATGAATCGCGGTGTCGCCGAGCTGAAGCGCTGGATCGACGAGGCGCGCACCGCGCTGCCCGCCGAGTGAAGCAATTGTCTTCATGAGCCCAGAGGCCAACCCCTCCATCTTTCTCTCCTACGCCCGCGAAGACACTCCCGCGGCCCGCCGCTTGGCGGAAGCGCTGCGTGCGGGCGGGCTCGAAGTCTGGTTCGACGAAAACGAGCTGCGCGGCGGCGATTCCTGGGATGCCAAGATCCGCCGCCAGATCCGCGAGTGCGCCCTGTTCGTGCCGGTGATCTCGGCGCAGACGCAGGCGCGGCACGAGGGCTATTTCCGCCGCGAGTGGAAGCTCGCCGTCGAGCGCATGGGTGACATGGCGGCCGGCATCGCGTTCATCGTGCCCGTGGTGGTGGACGACACCCGCGAGGCCGATGCGGTGGTGCCGGAGGATTTCATGCGCGTCCAATGGACGCGCCTGCCCGGCGCGCTGCCGACGCCGCAATTCGTCGAACAAGTGAAGCGCCTGCTCGACGCGCCCCGCTCGGGCGCAGCCTCGGGTGTGCGCACGGCCGCGGCGCATCCGAAGGTGCCCGTTGAAACCGTTCCTCGGAAGAAGACCGCCTCGCCCGCTGTGTTATCGATATCGGTTGGCGTGGTCGCGGTCTGCGTGGGGCTGGTCCTCTTCCTCACGCGGAGCGATAAGCCCGATGCGCCGCCCGCGGCCGAGGCGAATCCCGCCGCCTCGCCTTCAACTTCGTCCGCACCCTCTGTCGTCACGGACAAGTCCATCGCCGTGCTGCCCTTCGCCGACCTGAGCGAGGCACGGAACAGCGAGTATTTTTCCGACGGCGTGAGCGAAGAGTTGCTCAATGTTCTGGCCAAAGTCCCCGGCCTGCGGGTGGCCGCGCGCACCTCGGCGTTCTTCTTCAAGGGGAAGAATCTCCCCATCCCCGAGATCGCGGCCAAACTCAACGTCGCCTACGTGGTCGAGGGCAGCGTGCAGCGCTCCGGGGACCGGGTGAAGATCACCGCGCAGCTCATCAAAGCGAGCGATGGGTTTCACGTGTGGTCCGACACCTTCACGCGGAACGCCAAGGATGTGTTTGCCGTGCAGGAGGAGATTGCCGGGCTCATCACCCAGCAGCTCTCGTTGAAACTTGGCGTCAGTTCGGAGGCGGCGACGGCTGCCGTGAACCCGGAGGCGTTTGAGTTGTTCGTCCAAGCCCGGCTGGCGTGGAATCAGCGCACCGCCGAATCGTATGCCCGCGCGGAGGAGATGCTGGGCCGGGCTCTCACGCTCGACCCAAACTTTGTGCGGGCCCGCACGCTCCAGGCCTTGGTATGGACCTTTCAGGCGGTAGAGAGGAAGGAATTGGGCTTGTTCGGCCAGCGCAACGGCCCCGCCGTGGCCAAGATCCAGGCTGAAATCGACCGGGCGTTGGCTCTCGATCCTAACTTGGCCGAAGCGCATACGGCGCAAGGCTACCTCTATTGGCTAAGGTGGCGGACCGAAGATGCCGTGCGTGAACTCCGACTGGCGACCACCTTGAATCCCAATTATGCGACCGCCTTTCAGTTCCTCGGGCGCCGGCTGCTCTCCGAGGGCCGATTGGATGAGGCTGAGGCCGCCATGCGGCGAGCGACGGAGTTGGACCCGCTCTCGCACCGGATTCTCGACAACTACTTCATCCCGCTCAGCTATCAATCCCGCCATCAAGAGGGCTTGGCCGTCGTGGAGCGGGCGTTGGCCTTGAAGCCGGACTCAATCCAAGCGAGCGTCTGGAAAGCCCTCGCGCTGAGTCATCTCGGACGACATGCCGAGGCCGTGGCACTGTTGCGGAAAGTTCCTTGGGCGGAAAATGATTACCATCACTTTGCCGTCACCGTCTTCGTGCGCGCGGGTTTGACGGACGAGGCGGAGCAATTCCTGGCGCAAGTCCCGAAGGATGACTACGGGAACATCAATGCCTTGGGCTTGGCGCGACTGGGCCGACCGCAGGAAGCTCTCGCCGCCTTGGACCCGGCGACGACCAATATCTCCAATGCGGTCGAGCTGCTCTATCTGGAAGACTACGACCCGATCCGTAGCGATCCACGGTTCGTCAAATTTCTCGCCACGCTCGGCCTGACCGAAGCGCACGCCCGCGCGCAGGCTTGGCGCGCGGCCCGCTCCTTGGAGGCGAAGAAATGAGCGCATCGACCAAGGCCATCTTTCTCTCCTACGCCCGCGAGGACGCGGCTTCCGCCCGCCGCATCGCCGAAGCGCTGCGCGCCGCGGGCCTCGAGGTGTGGTTCGACGAAAACGAGCTGCGTGGCGGCGATGCGTGGGACGCGAAAATCCGCCAGCAGATCGACGCGTGCGCGCTGTTCATCCCGATCGTCTCGCAGCACACGCAGTCACGCGGCAAGGGCTACTTCCGCCTCGAGTGGAAACTCGCGGTCGAGCAGACGCACCTCATGGCCGAAGGGATGGCTTACCTCGCGCCGGTCGTGATCGACGACACGAAGGAAAGCGGCGCGCTCGTGCCGCCCGAATTCATGAAGGTGCAATGGACGCGCCTGCCCGGCGCTCTGCCGACGCCGCAATTTGTCGAGCAGGTCAAACGCCTCCTCCAGGGCGGGACGAAGGTGCAGGGTTCCGAGCTCAAGGGGCCGAGGTCGGAAGAGTCCGCGCCGCGGCCGGTGTCCGGTGCGACACCGCGTCGTTCCCGTTTTCCCGGCTGGGCGTGGGGTGCGCTGGGTGTGGCGGTTGCCGGTGTCGTCGCCGGCGTCGTGCTGCTGCGCCCGCCCGCCGCGACTTCCCCGGCGGCTGCCAGCGCGCGCGAGTCGAAGCCGGCCGTGGCCAACCCGGCGGCCAGCACATCACCACAAGAATCCGTGCCGGCTCCCGCCGCCGGCACCTCGGTCGCCGTGTTGCCGTTCGCCAACCTGAGCGGCGATCCGGCGCAGGAATATTTCTCGGACGGCCTCACGGAGGAGATACTCAATTCCCTCGCCCGCGAGCGTGACCTGCGCGTGCCGGGGCGCGCGTCGTCGTTCTCCTTCAAGGGTCGGAACGCCTCCGCCGCCGAGATCGCCCAGGCGCTCGGCGTCTCGCGCCTCGTCGAGGGCAGCGTGCGCAAGTCCGGCAACAAGGTGCGCATCTCCGTTCAGCTCACTCGCGCCAGCGACGGCTTCAGCGAAGAACTCGGCACTTTCACGGAGGAACTCACGGATGTGTTCGCGTTGCAGGACAAGATCGCGCGCACCGTCGTGGAGAAAGTGACCGCGCGGCGATCGACGGCCGCCGTGACCGCCGTGCCGACGCGCAATCCCGAAGCCTACGATGCCTACCTGAAAGGCCGCTCGCTCCAGACACGTTCCGCCGACGGTGCGGCCAAGGCGGCGAGCTACTACGAACAGGCCGTTGCGATCGACCCCGACTTCGCGTTGGCGTGGGCTCGGCTGGCCGAGGCTCGATTCCGACCTTGGGGTGCTGGCTCCGACCGCAGCCCGGCTTTGGCCGCCGCCACGCGGGTGGCGATCGATCGAGCACTGGAACTGCAGCCCAACCTGCCGGAAGCGCTGGTGATGCGCGCGAACTGGCTTCGCGGGGTCAAAGGCGATTTCGCAGGGGCCGAGGCCGACTTGAACCGTGCGGAAGCGCTGCAGCCGGCAAACAGCGGTCTGCGCCAAGCCCAAGCCTTGCTCGCACGGGCCCGCAGCGATTGGCCCGAGGCCTTCCGTCGCGCGGAGGAGTGCCTCGCGCTCGATCCGCAGAACGGCGATTACACGAACGCCTTCGCGGTGGGATTCTATCTGCTGCGGGGCCGCTACGAGGAAACCGACCGGCTTTTGGCGCGCGCCGTGGCGATTCAAGGCTCCTCCAGCGCGGTCCCGTTGAACAACCGGGCGCAGCTCCACGAATGGTGGGTCGGTCCCGGAGCTGGTCTCAACTTGTTGGGCCATTCGCCGGCCGATTCCTTGGCGGCCGAGGTGTCGCGGATCGCTTTGCTCATCAATTCGGGGCGCACCGAGGAGGCGCGCTCGCGGGTCGATCAATTGCTGTCCGAGTCGCAGCTTAAAGACTCAGTCACCGCGCTCGCGCCTCGACGCAACTTCAGCCCCAACCAACTCGCGGCCGTCGGCCTTCGTGACCTTGCGCGCCAGCGCGCCGAAGAGATTCGCGAGGAAACGATGCGTGAACTGGCGCGCGAAAATCGATCGCCGAACGTGCTCAGTGCTTTTATCTCCGCTGAGATTTACCTCGGTCGGAACGATGTGGCGCTCGAACTGCTGAACGAGTGGCAAAAGGCGGCTTCACTGCAACCGAGCGACTACGTTCGCCTCACGGAGTTCAATCGGCGCGCCGCAGAACTATTCGCTCGGCTCGGGCTCGCTGACCGAGCGTTCGCGTTGCTGGAGGAATTTTTCGATGCGGGCTACCGAGCAGGCTTCGGGCTGTCCGGTCTCGGGTCCTTGCGTGATACACCTCGCGTCCAGGCGCTTCTGCGGCGTTACGAGGGACCTCTTCGCTCACAATCAAAGACCGACTCACCATGAGCGAGCCCGCCCGAGCCGTTTTCCTCAGCTACGCGCGCGAAGACAGCGCGGCGGCGCAGCGTCTGGCCGAGGCTTTGCGGGCGTTCGGCGTGGAGGTGTGGTTCGACCAGGAGGAGCTGCGCGGCGGCGACGCCTGGGACGCGAAGATCCGCACGCAGATCAAGACCTGCGCGCTGTTCGTCCCGATCGTGTCGGCGCAGACGGAGGCGCGAAGCGAAGGCTATTTCCGTCGGGAGTGGAGACTCGCCGTCGACCGCACGCACGACATGGGCACCGGCCGCGCCTTCCTCGTGCCGGTGGTGATCGATGCCACGAAGGAAGCCGGCGCCGACGTGCCCGAGGAGTTCCTGCGCTACCAGTGGATCCGCCTCGCCGACGGTGCGCCCACGCCGCAAGTCGTCGAACAGGTCAAGCGACTGCTGGCCGCCCCGCGCGCAGCCGCGTCGCGGCCCACCTCCATGCCGTCCTCCGCGTCTGCTGCTCCGGTGGCGCCGGCGGCGAAAAAGAAATTCCCGGTGGCTCTCGTCGCGACACTCGGTGCCGCCGCCGTGGCCGTGGCGCTTTTCCTCGTGTGGCGCAGCGGCCACGACAGCCAGCCGGCCACCGAAGCCGCCGCTTCCGGTCCGACCTCGGCGAGCCCGGCGAGCGCTCAAGCCGCCCCTGCCGCCGCGCCCGCGGTCGAGGCGAAATCCATCGCCGTGCTGCCGTTCGCGAACATAAGCGCCGAAAAGGATGCGGAGTTTTTCGCCGACGGCGTGCACGAGGATCTCCTCACCGCGCTCGCCAAGGTCCGCGACCTCAAGGTCATCTCCCGCACCTCCGTGCTGGGCTACCGCGACGCCTCGAAGCGCAACCTGCGCCAGATCGCGGGCGAACTCGGCGTGGCCCACATCCTCGAGGGCAGCGTGCGCCGCGCCGGCAACAAGGCCCGCATCACTGTCCAGCTGATCGACGCTCGCACCGACCAACACCTGTGGGCCGAGAGTTACGACCGGGACGTCACCGACATCTTCGCCGTGCAGGGCGAGGTCGCCCGCGAGATCACCACCGCATTGAAGGCCACGCTCACGCCGGACGAGGCTTCGCTCATCTCGCGCCGCCTCACTGCGAATCCGCGAGCTTACGATCTCTACGTCCGCGCCCGTTCGCTCGAGCAGAATCTCCAGGTGTTTTCCGCCAATGCCGACTACGAGCGGATCACGTTGCTCTACACGGCGGCGGCGGAGGCCGACCCAGGCTTTGTGCTGGCGCATGTGCAGGAGGCTATCGCGCACGGCACCCAATTCTGGTTCGCCTCGCTCGATCCCAGCGAGGCGCGCCGCCAGAAGGCGTTCGCGGCGCTGGACCGCGCCCGCGCGCTGGCGCCCGATGCGCCGGAGGTCCACTTGGCCCAGGGAGCCGTCGCCTATCTTTGTCGCAACGACTGGCGCGGCGCACTCGACGAGTTCCGCTTGGCTCAGGCCAAGCTGCCCAATGACGCGCAACTGCTCTACCGCATGGCGCTTTCCCAGCGCCGGCTGGGCGAGATGGCCGCAGCCGAGCAATTGCTCCAGCGAGTGGTCGAGCTCAACCCGAACGACGTCCGCTCCGTTTCCTCGTTGGTCGAGACTCAGGTCGCGCTCCGGCGCTACCGCGACGCCGTCGCCACGCACGACCGATTCCGCACCCTGCTCGCGCTCGACGGGCAGGCGGCGGAATTCCGCCTCGTCTCGGAGTATGCGCTCTCCGGTGACACGGCCGCGTTCCTGCGGGCGATGGCCCTCGCGCCGGCGCGCACCAACGACCCGCACGGCCTCAACCTCGCCTACAATGTCGCGTTCATGGGCGGCGATTTGGCGGAAGCCGAGCGCCTGTTGCGCGATTCGCGCTGGGAAACGGCATTGGGGCTCGGGGTGGTGGTGGCCGAACCCAAAGCCCTCCGCTGGGCCGAGGTCACCTCCCTGCAAAACCGTCCTGCGGAAGCGGCTCGTCATGCTGCAGAGGCGGTCGCCTATTTCGAAGGCCGGACTTGGACCGAGCGCCAACAGTCCTTCGCCCGCATGGGCATCGCCCGGGCCTGGTCCTGTGCGGGCCGGCATGAAGAAGCGATCCGCATCGCCCGTGACGTGCTCGCCAGCCAGGAGCAACGCGACCAGTTCACTCTCTCTATGATGCGTTTCTGGATGGGCCGCATCCTTATCGCCGCCGACCGCCCTGAGGAAGTTTTGGCCGTGTGGCGCGCCAATGCCGCCGTGCCGGGCAGCTTCCCGGCGGTGAGCATCTGGCTGCTCGATCCTTATTGGGCCCGCCTGCGCGGCGACCCGCGTTACGCCGAGATCTTCCAGCCGGTCCGTTCGTTTTGATCCGACACCGCTCCGATGTCTGACGCTCCCCGCGCCGTATTTCTCTCTTATGCCTCGCAAGACACCGAGGCGGCGCGGCGCGTTTGCGATGCGCTTCGCACGTCCGGCATCGAGGTGTGGTTCGACGTCGAGGGCGGACTCGAGACGGGCGACGAGTGGGACGCGAAGATCCGGCGCCAGATCAAGGAGTGCGTGCTGTTCATCCCGCTCATCTCGGCCAACACGCAGGCGAGGGAAGAGGGCTACTTCCGCATCGAGTGGGACCTCGCGGCCGAGCGCGCGCGCGGCATCGCGAGCGGCGTGGCGTTCATCTTGCCCATCGTGATCGACGACACGCGCGAACCCGACGCGCTCGTGCCCGACCGGTTCCGCTCCGTGCAATGGACGCGCGCCCGCGACGGCGAACTTTCTCCCGCGATGCAGGCGAAGTTCGCCAAGCTCTGGTCGCACCGCCTCGGCCTCGCCCGGCACAAGGCGGGAGAACTCACCGGGCCGGCCGGCGATTCTCACTCAAGGCCTCCGCATCCTGCTCAGCCACCGGCGGCAAAGCGCTCCGCCTCTCCGGTCGTATTGGTGGGGGCGCTGGTGCTCCTGTTGTCCAGCGGTGCGGCCGTTTGGTTTTTCAAGTCGCGTGCGTCCTCGCATCCTGCCGTCGAATCAGTTTCGACTGCCGCGAATCCTGCCGGTTTGGCAGGGGATTTCCCGCGTGATCCCGAGCTGAAGCGGGCGCGAAGCCTCCTGTTCACCAACGACGCGATCGCGGAGGGTTTCCTGCTGGCGGATGACATCGTCAAACCCGTCCTCGCCCTGCGGCCGAACGATCCGGAGGTAGTGACGGTGGCGGCCGAGATTGCCGTGGAATTTCTTGTCCGCGGTTTTGGCCTGACCCCGGCCCGCCGGACTCAGGCCCAGCGGCTTTCCGAGCGCGCCGTCCAATTGGCTCCGGATAACCCCTACGCCCTCGCCGTGCTCGCGCGCTATCTCGTCTTCATCGGAGCCCAACAGACACGGGCCGAGGAGATGATCCGGCGCGCCATCGCCCTGCGACCGGACGAGCCGCGTTATCATCGGACTCTGTTCGATCTGCTCGCCCGCACCCGGCCGGCGGCCGAGGTCGACGCGTATGGCGAGCGCATGGCCGCCCAGTTTCCAGACGACGCGCTCATCCCTTATGATATCGGCCGGCGCTACAAGGATGAGAACGATCTCGCGCAGGCGGAAAAGTGGTTCGACCGCACGCTCCGGCACGCTCAACCACCGGCTTTCGCCTTCATCTGGAAAGCGTGGTTCATGCTTTGGGTTCATCGTGATCCCGCCGCCATGAAACAATGGCTGGAACGAGTGCCCGACCGGCAAAGGTCCAACGCGCGCGTGGCCAACGCCCGCTACCTCCACGCGCTCGTGAGCGGCGATGATGCCCATGCGTTTCGCTCCCTGAACGAGCTTCCCGATGAATGGCTGACGGATTTCGACTTCACCGGTCCGCGTGCGCTCCTGCTGGGCATGCTCAACCAGCAGGCCGGGCGTTCCGACCTGGCCAAGGTGCAGTTCGAGAACGCCCTCGCGAACATCAATGCGGAGTTGGAAAAGGACCCGACCGATTTCCGTCCCTATCGCGCCAAGATGTGGACTTTGATCGGTCTGGACCGTCTGGAAGAGGCCCGCGCCATCTACCAGCTGCAGCTCCAAGCCACGCGCCGACCCTACCGACTCGCCTTCTTCAATCTCGGCTGGACCAATATGATCACCTGCGGTCTGGTCCTCGGCTACCGTGCCGAGACTCTCGTGCTCCTGCGTGAGACCTGCATCGACGCCAACACGCGCCTCGTCCTGCGCAACATGTTCAAGCTCGACCCGCGCCTCGCCCCTTGGCGCGACGACGCCGAGATCAACGCCATCCTTGCCGAGCCGGCGGCGGCCGTCGCCACCGCGTCGGCCCCGGCGTCCGCTGCGGCGCCTGCCTCCGAGGGGGCCCAGCTGGCGACCCGCGCCATCGCTCTGACCGAGAAAGTCGGCTTCACGCGCGACGATTTGGCCGCGGCCGAGGATCTTGCGCGCCGCGCGACGGAGCGCGAACCCGACTCCGCGCTCGCTTGGGGCGCCCGCGCCTGGGTGCAGGCCGCGTGGATCATGCGCGGTTGGGATGTCGGCGAGGCCCGCCGGCAGGAGACCCAGACCTTCGCCAACCGCAGCCTCGCGTTCGACCCGGACCAACCCGATGCGCTCTATGCGCTGTCGTATGTCTTCTCGCGGCAAGGCGCGCTCGAGCAGGCCGAGGCGATCCTGCGCAAGGCGATCGCCGGCGCGCCGGAGAATCCCCGCATCGCCCGGACGCTCGGCTCGATCCTCGTCCGCCAAGGCCGGATCGACGACGCGGCACGCCACCTGGAGAGCGTCGTCGCCCGTTTCCCGCGCGACCCGGTGGTGCGCTACGAGTTCGCGCTGGTGCACGCCCATTACGGATTCCGCGCCTTCACCTCGGCGGACATGAAAGCCGCGGAAGAGCAGCTCGACGCCGCGCTCGCGCTCAGCCCGTTCTCCAGCGCCCTCATCCTGCGCGCGGTCATCGCCGCGGTGTGGGATGACGATTACGCCACGGTGCGCGAGCGACTCACCCAGCTCGCCGCCCTCCCGCTCGCCGAGCGCACGGAGGACCGCACGGTCGGCATGACGATGTGGCTCAATCTCCTCGCCGGCCAATACGACCAGGTCTTCGCCGCCAGTTCGTTGACCTCGCGGAATCATTTCGAGGACGCCGTGCTGCTCTACCCGCACAAGCATTGGCTGCTCGCGCTGGCGTCGGAGCGGCAGGGCAAACCGAACCTCGCCCGCACCCGCTGGCAGGAGGCCGAGCCGCTGCTCCGCCAGCGCGCCGCCGAGGCTCCGGGCAACACCAACCGGCAGTTCGAGCACGCCATCACGCTCGCGCGGGTCGGCCGTGGCGAGGAAGCGCAGGCCATCGTGGCGCAGATCGAGCCGGCCTGGCGCGAGGAGTTGACCCGCGGCCGGCCGGTCCTGCTCGCGATGTTCTACGCTTCGCTCGGCGACGCCCCGCGCACCGTCGAGTATCTGCGCCCGGTGATCGAAAACAGCCTCTACCTGACGCGTCACACCCTCCGCCGCGACCCGTGGTGGGATCCGGTCCGCGACAGCGCCGAGTTCCAAGCGATGCTCGCCCAGCTCGGGCCGCAGCGATGAGCGCCCCCGGCCAAGCCGTCTTCCTCTCCTACGCCTCGCAGGACGCCGAGGCGGCGAAGCGCATCTGCGACGCGCTGCGCGCGGCGGGCGTCGAGGTGTGGTTCGACCAGAACGAACTCGTCGGCGGCGATGCGTGGGACGCGAAGATCCGGAAGCAGATCGCCGAGTGCGCCCTGTTCGTGCCGGTCATCTCGGCCACCACGCAGGCGCGGCGCGAAGGGTATTTCCGACTCGAGTGGCGCATCGCGGCGCAGCGCACGCACATGATCGCCGACGGCACGCCGTTTCTCCTGCCGATCGTCATCGATGGCACGCGCGATGCCGAGGCCTTGGTGCCGGCGGAGTTCAAGGGCGTGCAATGGACCCGCCTGCCGGGCGGGGAAACGCCGGCGGCATTCTGCCAGCGGATCCAAGGATTGCTCAGCGGCAAGGTCGTGGCCGGACCGACCGGAGAAGCCGGGGGCACCTCGGTTCCTGCTCCGGCGGTGCCGAAGCGGCGGCCGGCGGCGCCTTTTTTGGTGGCGGCTGTCGTCCTCGCGACCGCGGCGGCATTTTTCGCGCTCTGGTATTCGCGC
>CAYYVB010000004.1:27212-35888 GCA_964475035.1 uncultured Opitutaceae bacterium
CTCCAATCGTCCCGGAAGCGTTCCCTCGCCGGCTCACGCGGCCCCGGTGGCAACGGAGAGCGAAGCCCGGCGGCTGGTCGGTCAGGCGCGGGCGCTGATCGACGACGATCTCATGGCCGGTCGCGAAAACTTTCTGTTCGCCGCCGAGCTTTGCCAGAAGGCTGTGGCGCTGGATCCTGCCGATGGACAGGTCTGGGCCATCTCTGCCCGGGTGGCTGGTGCGATCCTCGACCGCAACTACGACACCACCCCTCAACAGCGCGAATTGTTCCGCTCACTGGTTGAGCGGGCGGCCCGGCTGGCACCCAACTCGGTTGAGACCGCTCTTGCCCGGGCGTCCCTGATGCGGCGGAACCGGGAGTGGGCCGGCGCGGAGCAAGTCCTCCGCGCCGCGGACCCCAGCCAGTCCGATTTCCGCGTCCAAAGCAATCTGGCCAACTTGCTCCTCACCCTGCCGGATCGCACCTCCCAGCACGTGGCCGAATCGCTCCAGATTTATCGGCGCTGGCAACAGGTGCCCGCCACCCGCGTCGAGGCCTTGCTGGAGGAGGCCAATTTCCATTGGGGCGAGGGCAATCTGGTGGACGCGGAGCAACTCGTGGCCAAGGCGCAAGCCACCACGCCGTCGCGCGATGGCTATTTGTTACAACTGCTCTTGATCGGCTATGGGTGGAGCGACCTGCCGGCGGCCAAAATCCAAATCGATCAGCTGCCTCCCGGGCTGATGCAGGAAGATGTCTTCGCCAGCCTCGTCTCCGGATTATGGCTCCGCCTCGGGGATGGCGCCCAGGCCCTCGAGGTGCTCAATCGGATGCCCCGCGATTTCATCGGGGAGAACCGCCAGTTCCTCCCCAAATCCCTGCGGGTGGGATGGGCCCACTTCATCTCCGGCAAGCCACTGGCGGCGGCCGCCGAATGGAAACAGGGCCTGCGGGTCGTGGACGAGCGCCTGCAATCCGACCCGAACCGGGCCGAACTCCTGCGGTGGCGCGCGCAGTTGCTGGCCCTTGTCGGGGAAAAGGAGGCGGCGCTTGCGGCCTGGCGACTGTTCGAGGAATCAATGCCGCCGGGCCGGACGGTGAGTCCCCTTACCGCGATTGAGTTCCATTGCGCCTTGGGGAACCGGACCGCCGCCATGGACTTGTTGAAGAGCATGGACCAGGCCGATGGCAGAGGCAGCAACCTCCGCCTCCAGTATGATCCGTCGTTCGCGTTGATCCGGGATGAACCCGAGACACGTCGCTACATCGCGGAAACGAGGGAACATCTGGCGCAACTTCGCGCCCGTGGTCCGGTCGGGGAAAGCCTGCTCCGTCCGGCGCCCGCGCCGGTGACGCAGGGGAGCGACAAATCCGTCGCCGTGTTGGCGTTCGCGAATCTCTCCGAGGACAAGGCCAACGAGTATTTTTCCGACGGCATCAGCGAGGAGCTGCTCAACGTGCTGGCGAAAGTGCCGGGCCTCAAGGTTTCGGCGCGCACCTCGGCCTTCTACTTCAAGGGCCGCAACACGCCGATCCGCGAGATCGCGCAGCAGCTCGGCGTCGCCTACGTCGTCGAGGGCAGCGTGCGGCGCAGCGGCGATCGCGTCCGCATCACCGCGCAGCTCATCAAGGCCGCCGACGGATTCCGGGTCTGGAACGATACCTTTACGCGCGACCTGCAGGACATCTTCGCCGTGCAGGACGAGATCGCCGGGCTCATCGCGAAAAGCCTTTCGCTCCAGCTCGGCGCCAGTCCCGCGCGCAAACTCCCGCCGGTCAACCCGCAGGCGTTTGAGCTTTATGTGCAGGCGCGGCAATCGTGGAGCCTGCGGACTGCGGAAGGTTTCTCCCGGGCCGAACAGATGCTGAACCGGGCGCTCGCGCTGGCCCCCGATTTCGTCCGGGCCCGGGCGGCGCTGATCGACGTCGTGCAGATGCGCAGTCTGCGGCAGCGCAACGTCGGCACCTTCGGCACGCGGCATTCCCCGGAGATCGAGCAGCGGCTGGCCGAGGTTCGCGCCGTGCTGGCGATCGATCCGGACATGGCCGAGGCGTATTCCACGCTGGGCCAGGCCTTGGATTCGCAGTGGCGGCGGGACGAGGCCGGGCAGGCCTACCGCCGGGCGACGGAGCTCAATCCCAACTACGCGACGGGGCGCCACTGGTATGGCATGCATCTCGCCGAACGAGGCCTGATGGACGAAGCGCTGGCGGAATTGAAGGCTGCCTGCGACTTGGATCCCTTTTCCTTCATCATCCTGGATAACTACGGCTGGCTCCTGAACCTCGCCGGACGGCGAAGCGAAGCGCTGCAGTTGTTCGATCGTGCCGCGGCGCTGAATCCCGGCTTCGACCAGACCGCCCGGGTCAAGGCGGCGGCGCTGGCGGCGCTCGGCCGTCGCACGGAGGCCGAGGCGATTGCGCGGCAATTGAAGAATAACCAGCGGGAGCTGGATGTGTGGACCCTCGGCACGGTGGGACTGCAAGCGGAGGCCAAGGCTTTGTTGGACCGCATGGATCCGCGCGACGTGTCGAATCGCTTTCAGGCCCTCTTGTCCGCCGGCGAACGCGACGCGGCGATGGATGCGCTGACCGATCCCTCGGGGGCCAGCAAGGGCGACTCGATCGACCTCCTCTATCACCCGATCTTCGACCCGATCCGCAACGACCCGCGTTTCATCCGTTATCTTGCCGTGCTGGGCATTGCCGAGGCCCACGCCCGCGCCCAAGCTTGGCGCCGCGCGAACCCGCCCGAGGAAGCGAGGGGTGGGCAATGAGCGACCCCGGCAAAGCCGTCTTGGTCCGGTTTCCCGCCTTCGCGGGAACCGGTCTTGTCGCCCGCGTTGCGGGCTCGGAACTCTCCAAAGCATGAGTGAAGCCAGCAAAGCTGTCTTTCTCAGTTACGCCTCGCAGGACGCCGAGGCGGCGAAGCGCATCGCCGAGGCGCTGCGCTCCACGGGCATCGAGGTGTGGTTCGACCAGAACGAATTGCGCGGGGGCGATGCGTGGGACCAGAAGATCAGGCGGCAGATCAAGGAGTGCGCGCTGTTCGTCCCGGTCATCTCGGCCAACACCAATGCACGGCCCGAGGGCTACTTCCGGCTCGAGTGGAAGCTCGCCGTCGACCGCTCGCACCTGCTCGCCGACGATCACCCGTTCCTCTTCCCGATCGTCATCGGCGACGTGCACGACGCCACCGCGCGCGTGCCGGAGAAATTCCGCGAGGTGCAATGGACGCGCGTGCGGCTCGACGAATCCCCCGCCGAACTCGCCGCCCGCGTCGCGCGCCTGCTCGGCCACGGCGGAACCGACTCCCGCGCCGTCGGCTCGCCTGACGCTTCCGACCGCACGCCTTCGGCGCCCCGGCGGATCCAAGCCAAGAACGGCTTCGAAAAGTGGTGGTGGCTCATCTTCCCGATCATGGGGATGTCCGTCCCGATCATCGGCCTGTTGAAGCGCCCGGCGAAGACGCGTCCTGCCGCGGAGGCGCCGGCCGTCGCGCCTGTCTCGGAGGCGCGCAAGCTCGCGCAACAGGCGTTGCAACTCCTCGAGGATCCCAACTTCACGCGCGAGTCCTCGTGGCTCGCCGACGAACTCTGCCAACGCGCGCTCGCGCTCGACGCCGGCGACGCGGAGATCTGGGCGACGGCGGCCCTCGTCTCGGTCAATCTCTACTGGAACACCTACGACACCAGCGCCGCGCGGCGGGAGAAGATCAGTTCGCAGGCCGCGCGCGCCTCCCAGCTCAACCCCGCGTCAGTCCGCGCCGCGCTGGCGGTCGCGCGCAGCCTCGACAACGACTACGACCAGCCCGAGACGCTGGAGATGTTGCGCGAGCTCCACCGCCGCGCCCCGGAGGACCAACACGTCATCTTCCACCTTATCCGCGCCGAAGGGCGGCGGCAGAACGAGGCCGCCGTGCAGACCCTCCTGCTCAAGCTCCGCGCACTCCCGCGCACCGGCATGCTGCCGCTGACGCTGTGGTTCCTTGAATTGCGCCTCCGCAACGAGGGACGCTTCGCCGAGGCCACCGCGATCATCGAGGAGATGCTTGCCTGGCCGGAACCCTTGCGCGGTGCCTACTACGAGAAACTCAATCTCCTGATGGGCAGCTGGCACGATCTCGCGGAGGTCGAACCGTTCCTCGCGCAGATCCCGGTGCGCTACCTGCAGGAACCGGCCTTCGGCTCCGCCATCGCGCAATACTGGCTCTGGCGCGGCGAGCCCGAGAAGACCCTTCAGGCGCTCGCCCGCGTGCCGCAGGATTATTTCGAGGAGTATGCCGCCAGCGAGCCCAAGGCGTTCCACGCCGGCTGGGCGCACACGCTCGCCGGCCGCCCGGCCGCCGCGCAGGCCGAGTGGCGCAATGCGCTCGCCCTCGTCGAGGGACGCCTGCGCACCGACAGCCGCAACTTCACGCTGCTGAACCAGCGCGCGCTGTTGCTCGCGCTCACCGGCCAGACCGACGCGGCGCGCGAGGCGTGGCAACTCCGCGTCGAGCTCGGCGGCGAGCAGGAACGTCCGAGTTTCGTCAGCGTGGCCATGATGAGCGTGGCGCTGAACGACCCCGAGCGCGCCGCCGCCGTCATCGCGGCCGAGTGGCCGGCGCAGTCGCTCGGGGCCCAGGCTCGGACGCTCCCCGTGCTCCGGCATCATCCGGGGTTGGCCGCGATCCGTCCGGATGCGCGCCTGCAACAGATCTTCAGCGCAACGACGGCCCGCCTGCAGCGTCTCAAGGCGGAGCACGCCGGTGCCAGCAAGACGGGCCAGCCGCTCACGCGGGCAATCGTGGACGAAAATTCCGTCGCGGTGCTCGCCTTCGCCAATCTCTCCGACGACAAGGAGCAGGAGTATTTCTCCGATGGTATCAGCGAGGAGCTGCTCAACGTGCTGGCCAAGGTGCCAGGCTTGAAAGTCTCCGCGCGCACCTCGGCGTTTTTCTTCAAGGGCAAGAACACCCCGATCCCCGAGATCGCGCAGCAGCTCGGCGTGGCCTACGTCGTCGAAGGCAGCGTGCGCCGCGCGGGCGACAAGGTCCGCATCACGGCGCAGCTGATCAAGGCCGCGGACGGTTTCCGCGTCTGGAGCGACACTTTCACCCGCGACCTGAAGGATGTTTTCGCCGTGCAGGACGAGATCGCCGGGCGCGTGGCGGCGAATCTTCGCGTCCGGCTCGACGCCGGACCGCCGCGAGTGGGTATCGATCCCGCGCGCTACGAACGCTATCTCGAGGCTCGCGCGCTGGCCCGCCGGGAAAGCAACGTGGATTCGCGACGTGCGGCGGTGCTGCTCACGACGCTCGTCCGCGAGGAGCCGAAGTGGGACGATGCCTGGGCGGAACTGGCCCGGGTGCAGGTCCAACTCGGCCGTTTCGGCGGGCGGCCGATCGGCGAGGCGCTGGTCGATGCCGGCTCCGCGGCCGAGCGCGCGCTCGCGCTCGACCCCGACCACGTCACCGGGCTTGTCGCGCTCGGCTGGGTGCGGCGCACGGCGGACTGGGATTGGAAGGGTGCCGATGCGCTCTTCCGCCGCGCCCGGGCCCTCGCGCCCGGCGATGCGGCCGTGCTCGCGGACGTGGCGGTCGTCGCGTTCAATCTCGGCCGCGTGGAGGAGGCGATCGACCTCGCGCGCCAGGCGGCGGATTCGGACCCGTTCAGCGCGCGGGCGCACGCCGCGCTCGGGTTCATTCTCCAGATCGCCGGCCGCTATGAGGAAGCGCTCGGTCCGCTGCGCCGTGCCGTCGAACTCGCGCCCGATATCGTCGAGGTGCGAACCCACCAAGCGCTCGCGCTCGGCCACCTCGGCCGCCTCGACGAGGCCCAGCGGGTGCTCGATGAAGAACCAGGGGAGGCTTACCGGATGATCGGCACGGCGTTCCTGCGCAACCGCCGTGGAGATGCGGCCGGTCACCGTGCCGCGATGGACGCCTTCGTGGCGCGCTTCGGCGAGGAGATGCCCGGCTATGCCGCGGTGCAGTATGCGCTCGCCGGTGAGCGCGAGTCCGCCTTCGCGTGGCTCGATCAGGCGGTCCGTCGGCGCGACGCCGCTGCCGCGTGGATCAAGACCAACGCCGGCTACCGGTCACTCCACACGGACCCGCGCTGGTCCGACCTTCTCCGGTCGCTCGGCCTCGCGGACGACCAGCTGCGCTGAGTCGGCGGGTGACGTCGCTCGCCTCGCTGTAGCCGGGACGGCGACCCCGGCTTCAGCGGCTTGGAGCAGCTTAGTGGGTGCGCAGCACGATTTCGGCGGGGGCCAAGCCTTCGCTCTCGACCCGCAACTTGATCTCGCCGCTTGCGCCGGCGTGCGGGCGCACGATGGCGAGGGCGAGACCGTTGAAGGCGTTGCGCTCGGCGCTGCCGAAGGCGCGGTGATCAGTCGGGTCGCCGTTGTCGGTCGCGACGAGCTCGGCCGGGCCGCTGACGGAGAATTTCAACAACGGCTTCGTGCGCGGGACGACGCGACCGTTCGCGTCGACGATCTCGACCTTCACGAAGGCGAGGTCGCGTCCGTCGGCGCGAAGTTCCGCGCGGTCCGCCGTCGCGCGCAAGGTCGCGGCGGCACCGGTCGTGCGTTGCACCGCTTCGGCCCAGGGCTGGCCGCGCTTGGTGGTGACGACCTTCAATTCGCCCGGCTCGTAGACGACGTCGTCCCAGCGGAAGCGATATTCGAACGGGCCGCGCATTTTCCGGCCGAGCGAGCGGCCGTTGAGGAAGAGCTCGGCTTCGTCGCCGCTGCTGTAGACGTGCACGGGTGTGACTTGGCCGACGCGCTCGGGCCAGTTCCATTGCGGGAGGATGTGCGCCATCGGCAGGTCGGGGCGCCAGCGGGCCTGGTAGATGAAGTAACGGTCCTTTGGAAAACCCGCGAGGTCGACGATGCCGAAGTAGCTGCTGCGCGAGGGCACGCGCACCTTGCCGAGGGCGGCGAGTTCCTTCGCCGCGCGCTCGCGCTGCTCGGGCGTGCCAAAGTTGAGGAGGTTCGTCTGGTTGTCGTCGTAGGGCGTCGGCTCCCCGAGGTAGTCGAAGCCGGTCCACACGAACTCGCCGAGCGCACCGGGGTGCTCGTCGAGCGCCTTCCATTCCACGTCCGGCGGCCACGCCCAATACGGCGCCGTGAGGTCGTAGCTGGAGACGTGGAAATCCTGCGCGCCGTCGGCCTTGGTCTGCGGCAGCGGGAAGAAATACTCGCCGCGCGAGCTGAGCGTGGACGCGGTCTCCGAGCCCATGAAAGCAAGGTGCGGGCGGCGGGCGGAGAAGCGCGCGTATTCGGCGGGCTTGTAGTTGTAGCCGATGACGTCGAGCACCTGCTCGAAGCCGGCGTAGGTCGCGGGCGGTTTGTCGATGCCCATCGTCACGGCGCGCGTGCTGTCCTCCTCGCGCACGATGGCGGCGAGGTGCGAGGCGAGTTTCCAGCCCTCGGAGTCGTTCAGGTCGGGCACCTCGTTGCCGATGCTCCACTGGATGACGCTCGGGTGGTTGCGGTCGCGGCGGACCATCGCGCGCACGTCCCGTTGGTGCCAGTCGTCGAAGAGGCGGCTGTAGTCGTCGGGCTTCTTGCCGGCGCGCCACGCGTCGAAGGTCTCGACCTGCACGAGGAAACCCATCCGGTCGCAGAGCTCGAGCAGCTCGGGCGCGGGCGGGTTGTGGGCGGTGCGGATGGCGTTGCAACCCATGTCGCGGAGGATCTCCAGCTGCCGCTCCATCGCGCGGACGTTGATCGCGGCCCCGAGCGCGCCGAGGTCGTGGTGCAGGCACACGCCGCGGATCGGGACCTGCTCGCCGTTGAGCAGGAAGCCGCGCGCGGGATCGATCGCGAGCGTGCGGATGCCGAAGGGCGTGTGCACGACGTCGACCGTCGCGCCGTCGCGGAACAGCTTTGTCTCGGCGACGTAGCGGTGCGTCGCCGTCAGGCTCCAGAGTTTCGGCGCGACGACGGTCAGCGCCTGCGCGATGCGGGCCGAGCGACCGGCGGGGATGGAGACCGGTTGCGCCTCGGATTGCGCGATCGCTTCACCGACGGCGCGGCCGTCCGCATCGGCGATGTAGAGCCGGACGCTCGCCTGCAAATCGGCGCGCGCCGCGGCGGCGTTGTCGATCGTCACGGCCACCTGCACCAACGCCTCGGCGGAGGAGACGCGCGGGGTCGTGACCTGCACGCCCCAATGCGCGACGGCCGTCGGCGCCGTGCGCGTGAGCCAGACGTGACGATAGAGTCCGGAGCCCGGATACCAGCGCGACGACTCGGGCGGGTTGTTCAGGCGGATGGCGATGACGTTTTCCTCGCCGGGCTTCAGGAACGGCGTGAGGTCGACGCGCCACGACGAGTAGCCGTAAGCCCAGCCGCCCGCGAGCTGGCCGTTGCACCAGACGAGGGCGTAGGCCATCGCGCCGTCGACCTCAAGGTAGTGGCGGCTGCCGGCGGCGGAGGGGGGGAGCGGGAATTTTTTCCGATACCAACCGGTGCCGGCCCACGGGAGTTTGCCGGTGGAGCCCGGCAGTTCCTGGATGAACGGGCTCTCGATGCCCCAGTCGTGCGGCAGCGTGAGGGCGCGCCAGCCGGAGTCGTCGAAATCGGCGCGCGGGAATTTCAACCACCAGCGGTTCGGCTCGGGCGGCGCGGCCGGGGTGGGGGCGCGGTAGTTGAGCAGGTGGTCGCCGGTCGCGAGCATCGGGGCCTTGACGCGCTCGTAGAC
>CAYYVB010000005.1:0-17644 GCA_964475035.1 uncultured Opitutaceae bacterium
GGTCGAGGCGGAACTCCATCCAGCTTGGCACCGTGCCGCTGACGACGAGATACTGCTGCAGGAAGTCGATGCCGTAACTCGCGACGAGCAGGCCGCCAAGGCAGCCGAGGGCGGCGAGGAGCACGGACTCGGCGAGGAGCTGGCGGATCAGCCGGCCGCGGCTCGCCCCGACCGCGGTGCGGACGGCCAGTTCGCGGGTGCGCTGCGCCGCGCGGCCGAGCAGCATGCTGGCGACATTCACGCAGGCGAGGAGCAGGATGAGCACCGTCATCGCCAGCATGAGGAAGAGCAGCGGCTGGGCGCCGCCGCCGGAATAAGCCTGGCCGACTCGCTGGAGGTTGAAACGCGTGAACCCTCGGTTCGTTTCCGGCCAGGTTCGGGCGAACGCCGCCGCCAGCCCGTCGAGTTCGGCGCGCGCCTGCTCGATCATGACGCCCGGCTTGAGGCGGCCGAATACCTCGACGCGGTCCACCGGGCGCTCGCGCGGGTCGCCGGCATTGAGCCGCAGGTTCATCCACAAATCCTCATAGCCGGGAATGGTGAATTTCGGCGGCATGACGCCGATCACGGTCGCGGGTTCGCCATTGATGTTCACGGCGCGGCCCATGACGCCGGGATCGCTTGAAAATTGTTCCTGCCAGAGCTTGTGGGAGAGGACGACGAGGAGCGGCTGGCCGAGTTGGTTTTCCTCCGGACGGAACCAGCGGCCGAGCATCGGGCGGACGCGGACGACATCGAGGAGGTTGGCGGTGGTGAAGGAGCCGGTATGGCGCGATGGCACGCGATCCGGTCCGCTGAGGTTCGCACCGATCCACGCCGTGGCGGCGACTTGCTCGAACGATGACTGTCGTTCGGCCAGCGCGCCGAAATCCTGGTGGGGCATCACCTGCCACTGGTTCAGATCGGCGCTTTGCGGATCCTGATAGGCGATGTGGTAGAGGTTCTTGAAGTCCGGCAACGGGAGACCGCGGAGCAGCACGCCGTCGATGAGGCTGAATTGTGTGGCCACCAGGCCGATGCCGAGGGCGAGCGAGAGCGCCGCGGCGAGGGTGAAGCCGGGGCGCAGGCGGAATTGGCGGAGGGCGAAAAGCAGATCGTTCATCGGAGAGGCCGCCCGCAGGCGCGGGTCATTTGGAGACGATGACGCCGTCGGCGAGGCGGATGACCCGCGAGCCGTAGGAAGCGTTTTCCTCGGAGTGCGTGACCTGGATGATGGTCGTGCCCTCCTCATTGAGCTTCTTGAAGAGCTTCATGATCTCGCGCCCTTGGTCGCTGTGGAGATTGCCCGTCGGCTCGTCGGCGAGGATGAGCGAAGGCTTGGCAATCAAGGCGCGCGCGACGCCGACGAGTTGCTGTTGACCGCCGGAGAGCTGGTTCGGGTAGAGGTCCTTTTTGCCGACGATGCCAAAGCGATCGAGCACGTCGCATACGACTGATTCGCGCTCTTTCTTCGGGATATCGCGGTAGGAAAGCGGAATCTCGAGGTTCTCGTAGACGGTGAGATCGTCGAGCAGGTGGTAGCTCTGAAAGACGAAGCCGATGTGTTTTTTCTGCAGGTCGAAGCGCTTCTTCTTGTCGAGTTTGTGCACGGTCTCGCCGACGAGGTGATATTCTCCGCTCCATGCGCTGTCGTGCAGGCCGAGGATGTGCAGCAACGTGGATTTGCCCGAGCCCGATGGGCCCATGATGGACGTGAACTCGCCTTCACGGATGTCGAGGTTGACGTTGCGAAGGGCGTAGAAGACGCCGCCTTTGAGGGGATAGACTTTTTCGACGTTACGGAGGGAGATCATGAACCGAGGAAGGATAAAGAGGGGGCAGGGCCAGCCCGGGAAAGGTGACTGGAGAATGCGGTGAGCTGCTCAAGCGATGAACTCCGAGGGCGGCGGCCAAGCCGGGCGCTGCTTCGCAGGCTTGGCGGGTTTGTTCTCGTCGCGTGCGGGAGCGGTGCTGGCACTGTTGCTGTTGCTGCCCGACTGGCTGTCCTCGCGGGCACAGGCCGTCTCTTCGTTCGGGCGCTCGGCAGTGTTCTCAGACTTATTGCATGGCGATGACTCGGGCTCCAAAGCGCGGGCGGAAAGGGTCACTCCCACACCGGCCACCAAGGCCAGAAGTGCGATCAGGGAATACAGTCGTGTGCTCATGCGAGTGGTTGACTCCGCTTGCGCGGCGTGCGCGGCGGTGACACGAATATCGCACGCGTTGTGCCACGCCTGCGGTGATTATTGAGCCTACAACAGCAACGAGATAGGAAGGAAATGGTCTTCGGTTCTGTTGCGAATGATTCGGAAACGAAATTTCACCGTCCCGAATTTGGGACCGGAAAAACGAGTAAGACCCCGCGCCCCAATCCTCTCTGGCATTGCGCAGCAACCATGGGTGGGCGGCTGCTGCGGTGAAGTTAAACGCGTTCCGCGCCGATGATACGGTCACCTTCTCGTGTCCAGCGGTAGATCAGCGGTCCTGCTGCGCGCTTGAGGGATTTGAACAGCGCCTTGTCCGCGCGCTGCTGCAGCATCAGTTCGCTCACGCCCGCTGCGTCGCAATTGAAGATCTTGGCGTAACCCTTGTAGAGTCGCGGCTCACCGAGGATCCGCGCCGCGCCAACGGGCAGCGGCGCCTGGCGGCGATCTAGCACCAGAAAACTGTAGGGCAACGAACGCAGGTCGATGCCTGCGCGCTGGCCGAATTTCACCCAGTTCGACATCGCGAAGATCTCCGGCGGCGGCGACGCGAAGAAATGGCACCAATGCCGCTCATTGCCCGCCGCGAGCAATCCGCAGGGCGCCTCATGCGGGCATGGCGCCGCTGCCCGCAGCCCCTGCGCCCGCGCTTGCTCACGCCAGTGCACCAACGCGCGGCTCACCTCATGCGTGCCCGGCTCGACCCAAAGCACGGCGCCGGCGCGCGCGATCAGTTCGCCGAGTTCGGCGCGGCCGGTGTCGTCGAGTTCGTTCAGCACGTGGCTCACGACAAGCACGTCGATCCTGCCCTCGCGCTGAAAACGCACGTCGGCCTTTTCCACCGCCAATCCCGCGAAACGCCGCTGCGCGCGATGCACGGCAAAATCCATCGCCAGCGCCGAGTGATCGTGCACGACCAGCCGCCCTACGTGCGCCGCACCTAGAAAATCCACCACGCGCCGCCCGGCCACGCCGCTGCCGCAGCCCCAGTCGAACACGGTCCATGGCGCCGGTGCTTCCGGTGTCCAGCCGCGGACGCGCAATTCCGCGAGCACGGCGTCCCATTTCCAGCCGATGCGCTCTCCGTAGGTGAGATCGTAGCACTCGAGGTCGGTCAGCGTGTGCCAGTAAGGTCCCTCGGTCCGCGCGTCCGAAAGAAACGTCGCGCGCAACCGATCCAGCACCTCCCAATCGAGTGAGTCGAAATCCATCGCCGCAGCACGTTGCGCCCTGCCGCCGCGAACGCCACCCGAAATCCACGCGACCTGGGTTCCGTCGCGACGTCCGGCCAAGGCAGATCAATGCCGCGCAGCGGAGAAGCGGATCGGGTCAGCGCGATTCAAGCAGGTGACGATGTCGCCATTCCATCCGCGCCAGCCAGAGCACGAACAGCCCCTCCGCCAGAACATGCGCCGCCCCGAAGATCGAAACGCGCCCGATCAGGAACGGCAACGCACCGAGGCACAGCACGCCCCAGGCTGCGTTCGCAGCCGCCAGCGTCGCGATCAGCACAGGCGGACGATGCCGACGCAGCGTCAGGCCGAGTGAAAATAGCCCGTAGATGAGGTTGGCCGCCGCGATGGTGAAGAAAAGCCCCTCGGACATGCCGAAGAATTCGCGCAGCCAGACGGAGAACAACCCCATCGCCAGTCCGACGGATAGTCCGCCGCTGGCATCGAGCCAGAGTAGTTTTCGCTGCCAAGGTGTCGTCACGCGCGCAGATTCGCCGTTCCCGCCGCGACCGCCGAGTGCAAATTTGCCCGTCCACTGCGGACTGGCGCCGCCTTCAAACCGATTCCGCCAGCTCGAAATGCGTGGCGATCAGTGCGAAATCATCGCCCAGCGCGAGATGCGGCCATGCTCGCCAGTGGGCCGCGCGGAATTCCTCCGCACTTGCGCAGGCCTCCGCCCGCCAGAGTTTTTCCGGAATGTCGCCGAAACGCACCGGATACACCTCGGTCACGCGGATCACACAACGTAAGCGTGCGCGGAGGTCATACACCTCGACCAGATCGCCGGCCGCCATGCCGCCGTCGTCGAACTCGCCCGCGGGTGCGTCATATTCGTCCGCCGGACAAACCGTCGCCGATTTTCTGCCCGCGAGGACCTCACGGACGAGATGATCATCATCCGGATCCGCACCCCAGAACTGCGTGCGCTTGCGGCGGGGCATGGCTCAGTCCGTTTGGGCGCGATTACGCCAGCGCGAAATCCAGATGCCGCGCCAGCGCCTGCGTCGTGATGCCGTAGAAGGCGGCGAACTCCCGGATCGCGCGGGCACGCTGCGCGCGGGTGGCTTCGCCGTCGGGGCGAGAGCGGCGCGTGGCGGCGATCATCAGGTTCTTTGCCGTGTGCTCGGTCGAGATGAACTCGAAAACCTTCGTTTCGTAACCGGCCCATTCGAGCAGAAGCGCGCGCAAGGCGTCCGTGGCAAATTCCGCGTGTCGCTCCTGGAAAATCCCGTGCCGCAACGCGGGCGCGAGCACGGGCGCGGCGCGGAGCTGCGGGCGGATTTCTTTCTGGCAGCAGGGCGCGACGACGAGCAGCGCCGCTCCGGCCGCGAGGCCGCGCGCGAGCGCGTCATCGGTCGCGGTGTCGCAGGCGTGGAGCGCGATGAGAATGTCAGGGTCGGGCAGACGCGCCTCCTGGATCGTGCCGCGAATGAACGAGAGCTTCGTGCGCCCGGTGTCGTGCGCGAGGCGGTTGCCCTGATCGACGAGTTCGGGGCGGAGCTCGACGCCGCAGACGCGCGCGGAGAGGCGGGCGGTGAATTCCAGATAATCATGCGTCGCGCACGTCAGGTAGCCCTTGCCGCAGCCCATGTCCGCGATCTCGACCGGCCGGTCCTGCGGCAACGGCGCCGCGGCGACGAGATGGCTGAGCAACTCGACGAACTGGTGGATCTGCCGGTGTTTGTCGGCCATGCCCTCGCGCACGACGCCGGCGGAGTTCGTGACGCCGAGCGCGTGCAGCCAGTCGTGGCTGGCGTCGGTGAGCAGGCGGTGCTTCGGCCGGTCGTGGTTCGCGGCGTCGGGATTCGCAGTCGACGGCTTTTCCACGGCGGCACCAGGGCCGCCGCGCGCGGGTTTGCCAAAGGTCAGGCGCGGCTCGCCCTTTTTGTTGAATTCGAGCTGCACCGTTCGCCGCGGGAGGAAGAGATGTGCGCTGTGGAAAATCGCGCCCACCAATCGTCCGACCTCGAGCACGCCGTCCTCTGGATCGACGTTCTTCGTCAGGTCGCGCGTGTCGTGTCGCCAGAGGAAGCTGAGGTGCGGGCCCGACTTGAGCCGCACGGGACGCACATAGACGTTCTGCAAGGTGGCATCGTCGCCGCCGCGCGGTTTGCCGAGGACGAGGCGGACGAAGGAACCGTCGCTCACCGCGGCTTCGAGCAGCGTGAGGAACTCGGTGACTTCGGGCGCGAGTCCGGTGGACATGCCGGCAGCATGCGCCAGCCCAGCACCTGGCGCCAGATTTTGTTGCTGGTCAGAGTTTCTTCAGCGCCGTGCGGGCGTTTTCGAAATTCGCATCGGCTGCGAGCGCGGCTTCGTAGGCGGCGCGGGCGGCGGCCTTGTCGCCCTTTTTCTCCCAGATATTGCCAAGGCGCCAGTGCGTCGGCGCTCGGCCAGGGGCGCCGGCGGGCGGCTCGAGCGTCAGGCACTGCTGCAAGGCCGCGAGCCCGCGGTCGAGACGCTGGCCCGATTCGGCGGCGAGCCGGCCCACTTGATAGAGCGCGTTGTAGTCGGTCGGCGCGGTGCGGAGCGTGTCCTCGTAGAGACCGAAGGCCTCGTCGAATTTCTTTTCGCGGACGAAGAGCCCGGCCTTGGCGATCTTGCCGCGCACGGCGTCGAGGCGGATCATGGCGTCGGCCTGCGCGTGCGCCTTGTCCATACCGCCGCCCATGATGGCCGGGGCCTGCGAGTAGAACTGCACGAGGCCGTTGCGGGCCTCGAGATTGTCCGGGGCGAGTTCGACCGCCTTTTCGAGGGCGTTGCGCGATTTGCCGGCGAGCGAGGCCTTGCCTAGGAGTCCGGCGCTCTGCGCCTTGTTGCCGTAGGCGCCGCCGAGCTCGAGGTAGTAGGCGGCGCGGTTCCCATCGAGCGCGACGGCCTGTTCGAAGCGCTTGATCGCGGCGTCGAAGTCGCGCGCGCGCATGGCGAGCCGGCCGAGATAGAACACGGCCTCGGCGTTGCGCGGCTCTGACTTGGCGAGGGCTTCGAAGGCCGACTTGGCCTCGGCGTCCTTGCGTTGCGTGTAGAGTTCGCGCGCGGCTTCGAGCGCCGTCGCGCCCCGAGTGCTCGTAACGAGCAGGAGCAGCGTCAAGAGAGGGATGAGCAGAGATTTCATGGGTGATAGGGAATCGTGGCCTGGTGCCGAGGCCATCAACACTTTATTTGCCTTCAAAGGGGGGCGTGCATCGTGCCGCTTACGGGCAGTCGGGAATGAGTGGCGACGTTAAAGAGCGGGGAAACTCTCGCACCGCCAGCAATGTTGGGGACTATTCGTGAACATGGATTCGATTCATCGGATCCGTGAACAGCGTGAGCATCTGATCGATTGGGCCGATCACTCGGTCCGCAGCGCCTCCATCGGGTCGACGCGCATGGCGCGGCGGGCGGGGACGAGGCAGGCGAAGGTGGCGACGACGGCGAAGAAGGCGGCGACGGCGGTGAAGATGACCGGGTCGAAGGGCTCGACCTGATACAACGCCTGCTGGAGCAGGCGGCTGGCGCCGAAGGCGCCGACCAGTCCGAGCACGAGGCCCGTGCCGACCTGCACCGCGCCGGCGCGGAGGACGAGGCCGAGGATGTTGCCCGCGCTGGCGCCGAGCGCCATGCGGACGCCGATCTCGCCGGTGCGCTGGGTGACGGCGTAGGCCATGACCGAGTAGACCCCGACGGCCGCGAGCAACGCGGCGATGCCGGCGAAGCAGAGCAGCAGCGACATCGTCAGGCGCTGCACGCCGATGGACTGCTCGACGAGCTGGTCGTAGGTCTGCGGCGTGGCTAGCGCGAGACTCGGGTCAATCTCCTGGACCGCCCGGCGCAACACCGGGATGACGGCGGCGGCGCTGAGGCCGGGCTGGGCCTGGGCGACTACGCTCATGAAACCGCCGCCGCGCTGGTCGCGCGGATAATAGATCTCGTCCGGCGGCGGCGCGGCGAGGCCGGCGGCCTTCACATCGCGGATGACGCCGACGATGCGGACCGGGATGTCGGCGTTGGCGCCGATGAGGAGCACCTTGTCGACGGCGGACTCGCCGGGAAAAAGTTTCTGCGCGAGCGTCTCGTTGAGGAGCGCGACGTTTTCGCCACCGAACCGGTCGTCGCCGGTGAAGAAACGCCCGGTGCGGAGCTGGATGCCCATCGCCGCGAAGTAGCCGGTGGTGGCGAAGCGGATCGACGCCAGCGCGCGCTCGTGCACCGGCTGGATCGGCCGGCCCTGCACCGAGTAGGGCGAGATGCTGCCGACGCCGGAGAGCGGGATGCCAAAGGCGGCGCCGCCCGCGGCGAGCTCGGGCGCGGCGTCGAGCTTCTCCTGGAGCTGGCGGTAGAAATTGCGCGTGAGCTCGGGATTGCTGTAACGCGTGTTCGGGAGGTTGATCAGGCCGAAGGCGCGACCCTCCGGCACGAAGCCGAGCTCGGCGCGTTGCAACTTCTGGAAGCTGACGACGAGCAGGCCCGCGCAGATGAGGAGCGTGAGCGAGAGGCCGACCTGCGCGACGACGAGCACATGGCGGAAGGCCTTGGCCGCGGCGCCACCGCCGGAGCCGCGCGAGGTGTCCTTCAGCACGGCGCCCACGTCGGTGCGCGAGGCCTGCCATGCGGGGTAGAGGCCGATGAGCACGCCGGAGACGAGGGCGACGAGGAGGGAGAAGCCGAGGACGGCGGGATTGAGCGCGATCTCGTCGGCGCGCGGGAGCTGCGGGCCGGCGAGGATCTGGATGCCGCGCAGGCTCCACCATGCGAGGAGGATGCCGAGGGCGCCGGCGAGGATCGAGAAGAGCACGCTCTCGGCGAGGAACTGGCGGATGACTTCGCCGCGGCGCGCTCCGAGCGACATGCGGACGGCGATCTCCTTGTGGCGGGCGCTGACGCGGGCGAGGAAGAGATTGGCGATATTGGCGCAGCCGATGAGCAGCACGACCGCGACGGCGCCGGCGAGCGTCCAGAATTGCTGCGTCAGGTTGCCGAGCACCTGCTGCTCGATCGTGCGGACCTCGTTGGTGTTGTTGGCGTCGATGTGGGACGGGTTGGCGGCCTTGAACTGCGCGTGCATTTCGTTCACGCGGAGCTGGGCGATCTCCGGCGTGACGCCGGGGGCGAGACGACCGTAGGCCTGGTGGAGGATGGCGTTGCCGCGCTGCTGCGGGCTGAGGAACGGCAGCTCGAGCGGACGCGGGACGATGACGGCGGTCTGGTTGAAGGGGATCGGCATGCGTTCCGGGAGGATGCCGACGATCTCGCGCGCGACGCCGTCGACCGAGATGACGCGCCCGATGATGTTGGGATCGGCGCTAAAGCGGTTCTGCCAGAGCTGATAGCTGATCATCGCGACGTTCGGTCCGCCCTCGGTGTCCTCCTGCGCGGTGAAATGCCGGCCCCGCACGGGCTGGATTCCCAGCATGGGCAGGAGATTGGCGGAGGCGTGGAGGCCGAAGACCTGTTCGGGTTCGCCCGTGCCCTCGGTGAGGGTGAAGCCGTTGCCGGCGGACATCGTCAGCTCGGAGAACACGTCCTTGCGTTCGCGGTAGGCGAGGAACTTGTCCCACGAGAGCGCGGGTGCCTCGAGGTTGCGCTCGCGGTTGATGGCCCAGAGCGAGACGAGCGTGTCGGGGTTCGGGTAGGGCAGTGGCCGGAGGACGACGGCCTGCAGCACGCTGAAGAGCGCGGTGCAGGCGCCGATGGCGATGCCCATCGTGAGGACGGCGATGAGGGTGAAGCCCGGGGTCTTGGCGAGTGAGCGAAGCGCGAAGCGTATGTCGGCGTTCATGGAGTTATCAGTCGGTCGTGTTGAGATTTGACGCGCCGGTGTTCGTCGGCCGGCGCGGGGTTAAGTTCATTCGTTGCGCAGCGCGACCAGCGGGTCGACTCGGGCGGCACGGCGGGCCGGGACGAGGCAGGCGGCGAGGGCGGTGACGGCGAGCACGGACACGGCGCCGATGAGCGCAAGCGGGTCGGCGGGGCTCACATGATAAACCAATGAGGACAGGCCTTGGCCGGCGAGCAAAGCGAGTGCGATGCCGGCGGCCGCGGCGACGCCGATTTGCTGTCCGGCTTGCCGGAGAATCAGTCCCACCAGGTCGTCCGGTCGGGCACCGAGCGCGGCGCGAATTCCGATCTCACGCGTGCGCTGGGCAACCGCATGGGTCTTGACGCCATAGACCCCGAGCACGGCGAGGAACAGTGCGACGATGCCGAAAACGGCGAACACAAACGCGGCGAATCGCGCGGACCAGAGTGAAGCCTCGCCTTCGATGAAGAGACGCATCGGTTCGTGCGACAGCAGCGGCAACGCGGGATCGGTAGAGAGCAGCGCGGCACGCACGGTGTCGACCGACGACTCGGCGGCGGCGGATTGGGGGAAGGCGGTGAGGACGTAGAGTTCTCCGCCCAACGTGTGCGCGAGCGGCAGGTAAATGCGGGGCTCGGGCATACGGTCGAGGAACTCCTGCCGGTGTTCGCCAACGATACCTACGATCTCAAACTCTTCACCCGGTGCCCCGAGCGCGAACCGCACGCGTTGGCCGAGCGCGTCGCCGGCCGGGAAGAGGCGCCGCGCGAGCAGCATGTCGACGATTGCCGTTCGCGGTGCAGAGCGGTCGGCGGCCTCGTTGGCGGTGAATTCACGGCCGGCGAGCAAGGGAATGCCGAGGGTGGCAAACGCGGCGTCGCTCACACCGGCGAAGAGTGCGGGCACAGTCTCTGTGTCCGGCGCAGAGCCGGCGGGTGCGACACGGCGGGTGGTTTCCCCGCTGGAGAGCGGGGGCTGGGTGGAAAACGCGACGTTCTCCACTGCCGGCAATGCGGCGATGCGTGCGCGGATCGAGTCGAGGCTGCGCTGCACGGCGCCGAGATCGGCCTGACGGAGCGAATAGTCGATCTTGGAAATCAGGCTGCGCGTCGGATCGAATCCGAGCGGCACTTGGCGAGCGGCGAGGGCCGCGCGCAAGAAAAGCCCGGCGCTGAAGAGCAGCATGATGGAGAGCGCAATCTGGCCCATCACGAGCAAATGGCGTCCGGAGAAGAAGCGGTTCCAGCGATCGTTCGCGCCGTTGTGCTGGACCTTGAGGTCAGCGACGACGTCGCGGCTCGAAGCACGCAGAGCGGGGACGAGACCGAAGAGCAGAGCCGCGGCCGTGCAGGCGACAAGGGTGAAGACGAGCACGACGGGCTCGAGACCGGGTCGAAGATTGAGCGCCGCTCCCTCGATCGAGCGCGAGGCGGAGTCGATGGAAGCAACGAGGGCATGATTGCCCCACACACTGACAGCGAGACCGAGCGCCCCGCCGGCCAGCGCAAGCAACAGCCCTTCGGCAAGAAGTTGACGGACCACGCGCCAGCGCGAGGCCCCCAGGGCGAAGCGGACGGCGATCTCGCGGGTGCGCGCGGCGCCGCGGGCGAGGAACATGTTGGCTAGATTGAGGCAGGCGATCAGCAGCACGCTGCAGGACATGAACACGAGCGGCGCTGAGAGCAGGTAAAGTTCCGCCGTGCTGGAGGGATGGGGACTCACGTTGAAACGCGAAGGCGGGGACAGCAGCAGTTCACGTTCGCGGGTCGTGCCGGAGAAGGTGGGCGCGCCGGCGAGGCGATCAAGGTCCAGCGCGAGCGCGGGCAAGCGTGCGCTGGCGGTGGCGAGGTCGAGTCCGGCGGCGAGCCGGGCTGTGAGCAGGAGCGTGTGGTTGTCGCTGCGGCGCAGATCGCGGTGGCCGCGCGTGCGGCTGGCGGTGGAGCCGATTTGACCATAGTAGCCGAGCGGCAGCCAGAAATCGGGCGCCATCAGCGCGCTCAGCCCGCCAAACTCTGGCGGCGTGACACCGATGACGGTGCAGGGCAGGCCATTCACCCAGACAGTTCGCCCGACGAAGTCCGCGCCGCCGCCGTGGCGTTGCCAAAAGCCATGGCTCGCGACGAGCACGGCATGGCCGGAGCCCGGTGCCCCTTCTTCGGCAGTGAAAAAACGGCCGATCGCGGGCTGAATACCGAGGAGTTCAAAGTAGTTGGCTGAGACGAGGTGAGAAAGGATGCGTTGCGGGCTTTCGCCCGGCGCCGTGCCGAACCCGACGCGCGCGACCGTGAGCGCGGAAACACCGGTGAAGAGGTCGCGCTCCGCCGCGATGCGCTCGAACTCGACGTAGGAAAAGCGCCGGAAGCTGCGCTCGGCCCCGCGGGTGGCGGTGTGCACCGAGACGATCTGCTCGGGAGCGAGTGGCACGAGCGGTCGGAACAAGGCGGCCTGCACGAGTGAAAACACCGCGGTGTTGGCACCGAGGGCGAGCGTGAGCGTCAGGAGCGCCACGGCGGTGAAGCCGGGTGTCTTGGTCAGCGAGCGGACGGCGAATCGGAGATCGGAAAACATGGTCTGAGATGGCGGGCGAGAGCGGATGGCGCGCCGACGTTTGCGGCCGGACGCGCCGGACGGTTCATTCGCTGCGCAGCGCAATCATGGGATCCACGCGAGTGGCGCGGCGGGCGGGGATGAGGATGGCGAAGAAGGAGACGAGCGAGAGGAGTGCGCCGACGGCGATGTAGGTGGGGACGTCGCTGGGCTGGATCTGGATGAGGAACAGCGCCTGTGTGATCGGCTGCGCCGCGAAAGTCGCGGCGGTGAACATCAGACCGAGACCAAGCACGAGGCCGGTGCCGAGTTGCCATGCACCCTGCCGGAAGACCATGCCGAGCACCTTTACATTGTCGGCCCCCAGCGCCATGCGGATCCCGAATTCCTGGGTGCGTTGGTTGACCGAAAAACTTTGCACGCCGTAAAGGCCGGCGGAGGCGAGGATGACGGCCACGATGCCGAAGATGGCGAACATCGACGCGACGATGCGGTTCTGCCCGAGCTGGCCGTCGATCGATGATTTGGGTGTCTCGACGAAGTAGGGCGGCAGGTTCGGATCGATGCGCTGCACGACGGCGGCGACGGCGCGCGCCAGCGATTCGCCGCGCTGCCCGCCACGTGGTTTGGCCACGATGGTCATGAATTGATTTGCGACCGGCTGCGGCGCGACCGGCCCGAAGGCGGTGGCCAGGAGCGGCAGGTAGAACCCGGCGTTGTCGATCTGGCTGGCGAAGGGCGGCAGCATCCGGACATCGGTCACGACG
Organism: uncultured Opitutaceae bacterium; assembly: GCA_964475035.1. Taxonomy (GTDB): domain Bacteria; phylum Verrucomicrobiota; class Verrucomicrobiia; order Opitutales; family Opitutaceae; genus Didemnitutus. Next base: position 12,512 of record CAYYVB010000005.1, read on the forward strand.
CCGACGATGCGGCGCCACGGGCCGGGGTTGGTGCCGTTCGGCGCGGTGGTGCGGAAGCGGCGCCCGACGGCGGTTTCGTTGCCGAAATGTTTCTTCGCGAAGGTGGCGTTGACGACGGCGATGGGCTCGCGCTGGTCGGAATCCTCGTCGGTGAGATAGCGGCCCTCGACGACCTTCTGGCCGAGCGTGGTCGCAAAGTCGGAAGAAACGTTTTCGAACTGCGCGATGGTGCGTGCGCTGTCGCTGGCGTAATCCTTGCCCTCGATTTCGACCGGACCGCCGCCGGAGAAGACCATGCGGAAGCGGTTGGTGAGCGCGGCCGACTCGAAGTCCGGCGTGGCGCGGAGCTCGCGCACGAGTTTTTCGTAGAACACCTGACGAGCGGCGCTGTTCGGGTAATCGCCTTCCATCAGGCCGAGGCGCGCGCCGATGACCCCCGCGGTGTCGTAGCCGTAGTCGAGGTTCTGTGCGCGGAGGATCGACTGCACTTGGAGCAGGCCGACGACGAGGAGGATGCTGGTGACAAGGACTTGGAAGACCACAAGACCCTTGGTCACGGCGCCGACAAAACGGCCGGTGTTGCCGCGGCCTGACTCCTTGAGGACGTCGGCGGCGTTGGCGCGCGAGGACATCCAGGCGGGCACAAGACCGGAGACGACGGCGGAGAGCAGTGTGGCGCCGACGACGGCGACCAGCACGGGCAGATCGATGGTGAAGCTCATCCACGACGGCAACGGGTTCGCGAGGTTGCGCGCGGTCGTATCGAGCAAGTCGGTCGCGTAAAAGGCGAGGGTGACACCGGCTAGCGCACCGAGTGCGGCGACGAGCAGGCTTTCGGTCAGCATTTGGCGGAGCAGGCGCCAGCGGCCGGCACCGAGGGAGGAGCGAATCGCGAGCTCCTTGCTGCGCAACGTGGCGCGGGCGAATTGCATGTTCATCACGTTGACGCAGGCGATGAGCAGCACGCCGATGCAGAAGCCGAGCATCGTGTAGATGGTGTTGCGGAAACCCTGGCCGGTGAACTGCTCGATGGCCGGCCGGACATAGCCCATGGAGAACTGCTTGTTCGTATCCGGGAAAGCCGCCGCGAACTGCTTGGCGACTGTGTCGAATTCGTTCTGCGCCTGCTCGATGGTCACGCCGGGTTTGAGCTTGGCGAGAATCGTGATGAAATTGACGCCCCGGTCGTTGCGCGGACGTGGCGGGAAGGAGGAGTTGACGGGAATCCAGAGCTGCTCGTTGTTCGGGAACTGGAACTTCGGCGGCATGACGCCGACGATGACACCGGTGGTGCCGTTGACCCGGATCGCCTCGCCGATGATGTCGGCGCGGCCGCCGAAGTCGGCCTTCCACAGCGCGTCACTGAGGATGACAGCCTTGTCGACGCCCGGCTGGTCCTCCTCGGCGATGAAATCACGGCCGACCACCGGCGCTACGCCGAGCGTGCGGAAGAAATCCCAGGAAATGTAGCCTCCGGTGTAGCGGCGCGGCTGACCTTGGTAAGTGACGTTGACGGTCGATCCGTTGAGGTAGCCCGTTACCGCCTCGAACGACTTCAGGTTCGCCTCGCGGATCTCCTTGTGGTCCATCGTCGTCATCCGGGAGTTGAAATTGCCCGGCTGGAAGGTCGAGGGATCGACCATCTGCACATCGACCAACCTTTCCGCGCCGGGAAACGAGAAGCCGCGGAGGAGCGATCCATTGACCACCGCGAACATCGTCGTGACGCCGCAAATGCCGAGAGCAAGCACGGTGACGGCGAGGGCGCAGAAGCCTTTTTCCTTCATCAGCACGCGCAGGCCGATGCGGACATCTTGGGTGAAATTCTGGAGGATCATGGAAGGGTGGGGGCGTGCGGTTGGTTTAAAGGGAAAGGGCCAGGAGCAGGATGTCGCGGGCCGCCGGCTCGGTCTTGGCTCCCTCGAAGAGGGACCAGCCGGAGTTGCCGACGAAAACGAAACGGTCGCCGATGAGCGTGCCGGTGGCGGCGTCGGCGATCGAATCAAGGCTCCGGGCGAGGACAGTGGCTCGGACCTCGGCACCAAGGGTCAGGCGCACGATGCGGACCGGAGCGACACCGTTCTGGACGGCGATGAGCGCGCCGTCGCGGAAGTGCAGGTCGTCGAGGCCGAAGAGCGATGTATCCTCTGCCGGACGGAGGAGCGTCGGATTTTTCGTTGCGACGTCGATCGCCCAGATGCCGTTCGCATAATCGGCTACGTAGAGCGTGCGGCCGTCGGCCGTGAAGTCGAGGCCCTGCAAAGACACGAATTCGCCATGCTCCAACCATGCCTCGAGGTGAGTTGCCCCTTGGGCGGCGCGCCAGATGACCGGCGAGGCGCTGTCGCTGACGAACACGCTGCCATCGCGCGCGATGCGCAGGCTGCCGAAGACGTGCTCGCCTCCGGGGGTCGCCATCGGCAGCGAGCGGCGGAGCGCACCGGTGCGCAAGTCGTATTCGGCCAGATAAGCGAGGCCGCGATCCGCGGCCGTGAAGCCCGCCATTTCCGGCACAGCCGAGACGCCGGCCCACAGCACGCCGCGCGCCTCGTCGAGCGCGAGGCCGAAGACACCAAGCAAGCGATCCTGCGGCTGCGAGAAGCGTGTCACTTCACCCTCCGCTGAGCGCACCCAGATGCAGCGGTTGCGCACATCGCCGAAAAACGCACGGCCCTGCGCGTCGACGGCGATCGACTCGATGATGCCGTGGTGTGCCGGCAGCGTCAGCTCGGTCGCCACGGTGCCGATCGGCGCGGCGTTGGTGGTGAAACGCTCGGCCAGCGCGGCGAAGGCCGGCAGGTCGCGCATGGACGCGAAGGCCGGATTGCGCGCCAGATTTGTTACGAGGCCGCGGTCAGCCAAGGCCGACAATTCGCGGACCGCGTCGTCAGGGCGGCCGGCGTTGGCATAGAGACCGGCGAGGGCGCTGCGGGCGCGTGGATAATCGGGTCGTAACTCGCGCACCGCTTCGAGCTTTGCGATCGTCGTGGCCGTGTCGCCGGCCTGCATCGCCGCCGTCGCCTCGCGCATTAGGATGCGATGCGGCGGTTCGGCCCAGAGCACTGCCGTGGCGGCCACTGCGACCAGCAAGGTAAGGATGACCCGGGTGTGGACGCGAAATTGAAGCGAGTGATGGGCGAGCAGCACGCGGCCCCGAACGCATGTGTTGTGCCAACCCCTGAAAACAGCATAAGACATAGGAGGACAACAGGAAGAGAATCGAAGACTTCGGCCGGGTCGCGTTGGAATCATCTGAAATTGAAACACCAACGTCCCACAAGTGGGATGGGTCCGGTTGCCGCCTACCCTTGTTGCGCGCGGAAGATGCCTTGCGGTTATTCGACGTGGGCAGTGGCCGTCAAAAAGACCAGTCTGGACAGGGCGTGAGGCTCACTCGTCCGCCCATCCGCTGCGAGCAACGCGTAGCGTCGATCTGAGTATCTTGCGCCGAACGAGTCCTCTCCAAGCCCACGCCGAAGAGAATCCCTGCATGCGACCGACTGATGCAATCGGTCGCAGCCGTGTGGATCAGGAGCGCCCGCGGAGGTTGATGCTGCCGTTCATCGAGTCGAGAGTAATGGAGGCGCTGCCGTCGCCGAGCTTGCCGCGGAGGGAACTGCGGCTGGATCGTTCGATGGTAATGGGCAGCTCGGCACGGACGCGGCCGTTCATGGTGCTGGCGCGGACCTTGGCACCGGTGTCGCGTGGAACTTCCACGGTGCAGGAGCCGTTCATCGTATCGAGGGAGATCTTCTGCCCGTCGCGCACGGCGTCGAAGGAGGCGAAGATGCGGCCGTTCATCGAGTCGAGGTTGGCGTCGCCGTCGAGGCAGGTGGCGTTGATGCGGCCGTTCATGGTGGCGATCTTGACGTTGCCGCGGACGCCCTCGGCCGTGACGTCGGAGTTCATGGTGTCGACCTTGAGGTGCGAGAGGCGGGCCGGGACGCGCAGGGTGTAGCGCACGCCGCTGTGGTTGTCCTTCCAGCCGCTAAACCAGGACCGGTCGGACTTCGGGTGTTTGGTCTTGATCGTAATGCGGTCGGGCTGGGCGTCGACCTCGATGGTGATGCCTTCGAGGAGTTCCTCGTCTTTGGCAAACTTCTCGGCGTCGATGCGGACCTCATCGCGGTCCCAGGCGACGATCTCGACGTCGCCGTTCATGTTGGAGAGCGAGACGGAGCCGCCCGCAGCGAGCGGGTGGGACTGCTGGAATTTCTTGGTGTAGTCGGCGGCGGAAGCGGCCGCGGCGAGAAGCACGCTGCCCGCGAGAGCAAGGAGAGGAAGTCGGAACTGGTGGGACATCATGGTGGTGGAGGGAGTGAGGTTGACCTCACAACCCGTCGCGCGGGCAAAAGTTACAGGGAATCAATCTGCGCGCAGGGCATGGAGCGGATTCACACGGGTGGCGCGACGAGCCGGCAACCAACACGCGACGACCGCGGCGATGGCCAGCACCACCGGTGCAACGCTGTAGGCGAGAGGATCGAAGGGGCTGACCCCGTAGAGCAGGCTGCGCAGCACCTGACCGAGGCCGAGGCCGAGCGCGAGACCGAGGACGACTCCGGTGAGCGTCATGGTGAGCCCTTCGCGCAGGATGAGACGTTGCACCTCGCCCGGCGCGGCGCCCAGCGCCATGCGAATGCCGATCTCGCGGGTGCGGCGGGACACCTGATAGGCTTTCACGCCGTAGAGTCCGACCGCGGCGAGCGCCAAAGCAAGGATGCCGAAGACCGTGAACATCCACGCCCCGAGGCGCACCATCCAAACCTGCATGCTCGAATCGAGGTGCTGGCGGAAGGTCTTGATGCCGAGCACAGGCACGCCGCCGGCGGCTTCACCGAGCGTGCGGCGCACGGTGCCGATCATCGCCTGTCGGGCTTCGGGTGTCGTCGCCACGGTGCGGACATGGAAGAACGCGTTGCTTTGGTAGCCCTGTGCGAACGGCACATACATCACCCCGTGGTCCGTCTCCCCGAAGAGGTCCCACTTGGTGCGCGGCACGATGCCGACGATTTCGAGCGTGGGCGCATCGCCTTCCTGGCGGGAAACCTCGCTGCTCGCGCCCATGCCGGCCCCGCCGCCGCCCGCCGCGCGCGGGGCTTTGCGCTCGGCGAATTGGATGCGTTGGCCCAG
>CAYYVB010000005.1:17654-21567 GCA_964475035.1 uncultured Opitutaceae bacterium
TCGGGGGCAGCGCCAGGTGTATATAAGACACTGGCCCAGCGCGTCGCCCTCGGGGAAGAGTTTGGCGGCGAGCACCTCGTCGACGATGACGACGGCCAGTCCGCCGCTGTGATCCGTCTCGGCGGCAGTGAACGCCCGCCCGCGCAACAGCGGCAGCCCGACTGCGGCGAAATAATCTGCGCCGACAGAGTTCCACCGCGGGCTGAAGGCCAGACCCTCGGCCGCCGTCGCGGGCTTTGCGTCCGGCGCCGGATTGACGCCCGCCAGTTGCACGCGGCGCGAGAGCGAGACCATGCCGAACGGCGCGAGTGACGACACGCTGGCGTGCTGCACGCCCGGCAACATCGCGAGGCGTTCGCCGGCGGCACGATAAAGTTCTTGGCCGCGCGTGGCGTTGTAGCCACCGAGGCTGGCGTCGAGTTCGACCAGCAGCGACTCGTCGGCCTGGAAGCCGATGTCGGCGTTGCCCGCGGCGAGCGCGCCGCGGATGAAGAGGCCGGCGGAAATGAGCAGGCCGAGTGACAGTGCGAGCTGCACGACGACGAGTGGATGGCGCGGCAGCCAGCGCGGACCGCGGCGCACGGCGTCTTCACCGGCCTGTTCCTTGAGATCCGTCAGCACGTCGGCGCGCGAGAGCTTGAGTGCCGGCCCGAGGGCGAAGAAGAGCGTCGCGAGCGCGGCGAAGGCGAAAGTCGCGGCGAACAGCGCGGGATTCGATGCCCCTTGGAAAAACAGGCCCACCGGTGCGAGCCTGCCCACCGTCTGCATCAGCAGCGTGGTCGACCACGCGCCGAGCACAAAGCCCGCCGCCGCGCCGCCGAGCGAAAGGAGAAAACCCTCGGTGAGCAACTGGCGCACAATGCGCCCGCGACCGCCGCCGAGCGCGAGCCGGATGGCGAACTCTTTGCGCCGGGCCTGGCCGCGGGCGAGGAGCATGTTGGCGAGATTGAGCGAGGCGATGAGCAGCACGATGCCCGACATCGCGATCAACGTCGTGCCGAGCACACCGAGCGTGGATTCCTCGGCCGGGGCGTTGCTCGTGCTCATGCGCGGCATCCGGCGCGTCGTGAGCGTCTGCTCCTTGAACTCGACCGGGAACTGCTCCTGCAGGCGCGCCGCCAGCGCCTTCATCGCCGGTTCGGCCGTGGCGGAGGTCTGGCCGGGCTTGAGCCGGCCGACGAGCACGAGCTGGTGCGAGTCCGCGCGGTCGAGCGAGCGAACGGCGGTGGCGTCGTAGTCGTTCGAAATCTGGTCAAACATCCCGAGCGGGAAATAGATCTCCGGCCCGAAGAGCATCATCGTGCCCGAGAAACCCTCCGGCGCGATGCCGACGACGGTGACGGGCTTCTCGTTCACGCGCACGACGCGGCCGACGAGATCAGGCGCGAAGTTTTCACGCTTCCAATAGTTGTAGCTGACGATCGCGACCGGGATGGCCGCGCCGGGCTTCTCCTCCTCCGGCGTGAACGCGCGCCCGCGCACGAGCGGCACCTGCAGCGTCGAGAAATAGTTCGAGCTCACGATCCCCGCGAACATCCGTCGCGTGCCCTCGCGTTCACCGAGACCGACGACGGAGAGGTTGTGCGCGAGGATGTCCGTGAACGCCGGGTTGTTCTCCCGCAGCACTTGGAACGCCGGATAAGAGAACATCCGGAAGCGCTGCGGGTTCTTCTCGTCCTGCGTGTAGAGCTGCACGACCTGCTTTTCCTCCGGCCAAGGGCGCGGGCTGAAGACCAGTTCGTGCACGAGGCTGAAGATCGCGGTGTTCACGCCGATGCCGAGCGCGAGCACGGTGACGGCCGCGAGCGTGAAGGCCGGCGTCTTGGCGAGCAGCCGGAAGGAGAGGCGGAGGTCTTGGAGCAGATTCATGGGCGGGGCGCGTGGGGGACGTTGGGTGTTATGGAAGATGCGGGCCGGCGCGGCCGTTCACTCGGTGCGCAGCGCTTCGAGCGGATTGACCTTGGTGGCGCGGCGCGCGGGCAACCACGCAGCGACCGTTGCGGCGGCGAGGAACAGCGCGGCGGCGGCGGCGAGCACGACGGGATCGAAGGGTTTCAGGCCATACATGACCGAGCTGCGCAGCCGGTTGACCCCGGCGCCGAACAGCAGGCCGGTGCCGATGCCGGCGAGCGCCGTCACGACGCCCTCGCGCAGGATGAGCCCCTGCACGGCCGAGGGCAGCGCGCCGAGCGCCATGCGGATGCCGATCTCGCGCGTGCGGCGCGACACTTGGTAGGCCTTCACGGAGTAGATGCCCGCCACCGCGACGAACATCGCGAAGAGCGAGAACACCGTGAGGAGCGTCGAACCGAGGTTCATCGCCCACAGTTCGATCGAGTCCTCCGCGTGCTGCTTGAAGGTGCGGACCTTGAACAACGGCAACCCCGGCGCGGTCTCCTGCACAAGGCGTCGCACTTCCGGCGTCAGCGCGATCGCCGCCGCGGCGGTGTCCTGCGCCGGCCGGACATGGAAGAAGGCGTTGTTGGAGAAACCCTGCGCGAACGGCACGTAGATCGCACCCGGGGGATTCTCGTCGAAGAAATCCACGCGGCTCGACGCCACGATGCCGACGACCTGCAGCGGCCCGAGCGCGCCGTCGCGCCGGCCGGTGAAACGCACGAATTGCCCGAGCGCATCGCCCTCCGGCCAGAGCTGGCGCGCGAGGATCTCGTCGATGATGGCCACGCGCGGCGCGCCGGGCGCCTCGGTCTCGGCGGCGCTGAAGTCGCGGCCCTGCAACAGGGTCAGGCCCATGACGGCGAAGTAGTCGGCGCTGATGGCGTTCCAACGCGCGCTGAACCCGAGTCCCTCCGCCGCCGTCGACGGGCGGGCGTCGGGCGGCAGGTCGGGTCCGTTGCGCCGCACCTCAGGTGAAGAACTGACAAAGCCGTAGGGCACGATGGCGGCGAACGCGGCCCCGCTCACGCCGGGCAGCGCCCCGAGCCGGGCGCGCACCGCGCGGAACGCCTCGAGGCTCCGCGGTTCGTCGAGCCCGCCGAGGCTGGCGTCGACCTCGGCCACGACGGTGTGGTCGGCGCGGAACCCGTGATCGACCCCGAGCGTGCCGAACGCGAGCCGCAGGAAAAGCCCGGCCACGATCAGCAGCGTCAGGGACAGCGCGATCTGCATCACTACGAGCGGATGGCGCGGACGCCACCACACCGGATGCGCCGCGCCCGGGTCGGAATCGGTCTGGAGCTTCAGGTCGGTCAGCACGTCGCCGCGCGAGAGGCGCAGCGCCGGCCCGAGCGAAAAGGCGAGTGTCGCGCCGACGCAGATGGCCGCCGTGGCGGCGATGATCGCGCCGGCTCCGCCGGTGCCCACGAACAGCGTGATCGGCAGCCGCGCCTCCATCGACGCGAAGATGAAGTCGAGCACGACGCGCGAGAGCCAGATGCCAAGCGTGCCGCCGCCGACGGCGAGCAACAGGCCCTCGAGGCAGAGCTGGCGGATGAGCCGTGCCCGGCTGCCGCCGAGCGCGAGGCGGATCGCGAACTCCTTCCGCCGCGCTTGCCCGCGCGCGAGCAGCAGGCTGGCGAGGTTGAGGCAGACGATGAGCAGCACCGCGCCGGCGAGCGACATGAGCACGCCGCAGAAGATCATCACCGGCGTCTCCGAGCGCGGTGAGGAGCTCGACCCCAGCCGCGGCAGCGCCGCGACGGTGACGGTCTGGTCCTTGAACTCCACGGGAAACGCGCGCTCGAGGTTCGCGCCGAGGGTTCGCGTGACCGACGAGCGCACCGTGTCGATCTCCGCGGCAACGGTGCTGGTCTCGCTGATCACGTCGCTCGCGGCGTTGACGACATAGGTGTCGTTGCCGCTGCCGCCGACCAGCGTGTCGTTGCCGCTGCCGCCGTCCAGCGTGTCGTTGCCGGTGCCGCCGTCCAGCCGGTTCGCCGCGGCATTGCCGGTG
>CAYYVB010000005.1:21577-25730 GCA_964475035.1 uncultured Opitutaceae bacterium
TCCTTGAACTCCACGGGGAACGCGCGCTCGAGGTTCGCGCCGAGCGCGTCGAGCGCCGAGCGCGCCTGCGCCGGATCGACGCCCGGGGCGAGGCGCGCGACGACGAGCAGCGTGTAGGTGTCGGCGCGTTCGAGGCTCCGGCGCTCCTCGCCGAGGATGAAATTCTGCAACGCCGCGTGGTCGCCGAGCGGGAAGAACAGCTCCGGGCCGAAGAGCATCGTCGTCCCGCTGAACCCCTCCGGCGCGATGCCGATGATGGTGTAGGTGCGCTCGTTGATCCGCAGCGTGCGGCCGAGCAGGTCCGGATCGAAGCCGCTGCGCCGCCAATACGCGTGGCTCACGATGACGACCTGCGGCGTCGAGCCCGGGGTCTCCTCCGCCGGGGCGAAGCCGCGGCCGCGCGCGAGCGGCACTCCGAGGACCTCGAAATAGTTCGCCGATACGATCGCCGCGAAGGTGCGGCGCGTCTCCTCGCCCTGTTGCACGCCCACGACGGTGTTGTCGTAGGCCAGCGCGCCGGTGAAGAGGTCGCTCCGCGCGTTGAGCTCGCGCCAGAGGGGCTGGGAGAACTGCCGGAAACTCGACGGTTCCTTCCGGTCCTGCGTGTAGACCTGCACGATCCGCCCGGGATCGGCGAAGGGCCGCGGACTGAACGCCAGCGCGTATATGACGGTGAACATCCCGGTGTTCACGCCGATGCCGAGCGTGAGGACGAGGATGGCCGCGCCGGTGAACGCCGGCGACTTGAGGAGGAGACGCAGTGCGAACTTCAGGTCGTGCAACATGGCGGCGTCCTCATTCCGACCGCAGCGCAATGGTCGGGCTGACGCGGGTGGCGCGTCGGGCGGGCAGGTAGCAGGCGAGGAGCGTGGCCGTCGTCAGCACGAAGGCCGAACCGCCGAGGGCGACCGGGTCCATCGGGCTGACTTGGAAAAGAATTGCGGCGAGCGCCTGGCCGACGAGGAGCGCGAGCACGACGCCGAGGCCGACGGCGATCGCGGTCTGCAGCGCGCCTTGTCTCATGATTAGTGCGAAGACGGCGCCGCGGTCGGCGCCGAGCGCCATGCGGATGCCGATCTCCCGCGTGCGGCGCTCGACGGCGTAGGCCTTCACGCCATAGACGCCGACGACCGCGAGCAGGAGCGCAATGCCGCCGAACACGCCGAACATCACCGCGCCGAGGCGCACGATCCAGAGGGTGATCGAGCGGTCGAGCATGTTGGTCATCGGCACGATCTGGAGCAGCGGCAGGGCCGGGTCGGCCGCGCGGAGCTGCTGGCGGAGCGTGCCGACATTCGCGAGCAGGGCGCCGCTGTCGGTCGTGGCATAGCGCACGGCGAGGAAGACGCTGGCGCTGTAATTCTGGCCGAGCGGCACGTAGAGGCGGCGCGAGGCGCCGTAGGTTCCGTCGGGATTGTCCGTCACGTCGTGGCGGTGGCGCGAGACGATGCCGACGATCTCCATCTCGTTTGGCCCGTCGGTGCGCGGCTGCGTGTAGCGCACGCGCTGGCCGAGGGCGTCGGTGTCGGGGAAGAGTTTCTGCGCGAGACCCTCGTCGATGATGCAGACGCCGGGGGAATCCTTCTCACGCGCCTCGGTCTCGGTGAAATCGCGGCCGCGGAGCAGGCGCACGCCGATGGCGTCGAGGTAACCCGGCGCGATGGATGTGTAGATGCCGCTGGCGCCCGGACGCGGGGCCTTCGGGTCGGTCGTGTCGGGCATGGCCTCGTTGGCCGGCATGATGCGCGCGGTGTTGGTGATGTTGCCGTAGGGCACGAGGGTCGAGAGACCGGCCGCCTGCACGCCCGGGAGGGCGCGGACTTGGCGGGCGAGCGATTCCATGCGGTTGAGCGCGTCGGAGCGCGGCGTGTTGGCGAGCGAGTAGTCGATCTCGGCCAGCAAGGCGCCGCGCGGCTCGTAGCCGAGCTCGAGGCCACCGGCCTTGAGCGCACCGCGGAAGAAGAGGCCGGCGCTGAAGAGGAGCACGAGCGAGAGCGTCATCTGCGCCATGACGAGCAGGTGGCGCGGCGCGAAGAAGCGGTTGAAGCGGCCGGTGGCGGCGGATTCGGCGCCCTGGGACTTGAGGTCGGTCACGACGTCGGTGCGCGCGGCCTTGAGCGCGGGCCCGAGGCTGAACATCAGCGTCGCGACGAGGCAGATGAGGAAGGTGGCGGTGAGGACGCGCGCATCGGGCTGGAGGCCGCCGGCGAGCGAAAAGTTCATCGAGCTCAGGAGCGAGGTGAACGAATTCTCGAGCAGCGTGTTGCTCCAGTAGGCGAGGAGGATGCCGGCGCCGCCGCCGAGGAGGGCGAGGAGCAGGCCCTCGATCATGAGCTGGCGGATGATCTGCCAGCGGCTGGCGCCGATGGCGAGGCGCACGGCCATCTCGCGGGCGCGGGCAGTGCCGCGGGCGAGGAGCATGTTGGCGAGGTTGAGCGAGGCGATGAGCAGGACGACGCCCGCCATCGCTAGGAGGAGCGTGCCGATGAGGTTTACCGGGCCGTCGTCGGACGGCGTCGTGCTGATGCTGAACTTGCTCGGGACGGTGAGCTGGAGTTCGCGCGTGCCCTGCGTGTCGGGCGGTTGGAGCGCGGTCAGGCGTTCCTCGAGGACGGGCATCCGGGGCTTGGCGCTGTCGAGCGTCAGGCCGGGCTGGAGGCGGGCGAGGACGTTGAGCGTGTAATTCTTCGGGTGGTTGAGATCGCGGATCTCCGCGCCGCCGAAGGCCGCGGCGAGCTGGTCGAATTGCCCCAGCGGCAGCCAGACTTCAGGGGCGAGGAGCGAGCTGATGCCCGAGAACCCCTTCGGCGCGATGCCGACGACGGTGTGAGGGCGGTCGTTGACGCGCAGGGTGCTGCCGACGAAGTCGGCGCGGCCGCCGTGGCGCTGCCAGAGCGAGTAGCTTGCGACGAGGACGGGCTGGTTGGCGTTCGGGCGGGCCTCCTCCGGCGTGAAGAAGCGGCCGGCGACCGGCTTGGCGCCCATGAGCGAGAAGAAATTCTCCGAGACGATGAAGACGAAGCTTCGGCGCATCTCGCCCGGCTCGCGGCCGATGCCGGCGAGGGCGAAGTTCACGGCGGCGACGTCGGCGAACACGTCCTTGGCCTCACGCAATGCGGCGTATTCGCCGTGCGAGAACTGCCGGTAGTCGCGGCTCGCCTCCTTGCGCGCCGTGAACACACTCACGACCTCCTCGGGTTTTTCCAGCACGATGGGCTTGAGGAGCAGGCCGTTGACGAGGGAGAAGATCGCGGAGTTGACGCCAATCGCGAGGGCGAGGGTGCAGACGGCGATGGCGGTGAAGCCCGGGCTTTTCACGAGCAGCCGCGAGGCGAAACGAAGGTCTTGGACGAGGGTGGACATGGCGCGCGAGGTGGGTGTGAAAGCGACCGGGGACGAACCCCGGTCGCCTCGAGCACACACGCGCCGAAAGGAAAGTTGCGGGATTTTTGTAGGATCGGTTTCAAACGGTCCCGAACGCGGGCGGCAGTGGGCTCACTCCGTCCGCAGCGCCACCATAGGATCGACACTCACCGCCCGGCGTGCCGGCAGCAGCGCCGCCAGCAGTGCCACCAACAAAAGCACCCCTGCGACGCCGGCGTAGGTCGCCGGGTCGGATGCGGTCAACCCGTAGAGTTGGCTGGCAATGTAGGTCGACGCCCCGGCCGCGGCGCCGATGCCGAGCAAGAGGCCGAGGCCGACGAGGAGCAGGGATTCCTGCACCACGAGCCAGACCACCCGGCGGGGCAGGGCGCCGAGCGCCACCCGGAGGCCGATCTCGCCGGTGCGGCGGACGACTTGATACGACAGCAGGCCGTAAAGTCCGAGGCCGGCGAGCAGCAGTGCCAGTCCGCCGAAAAACGCCGACAGCCGCGCGAACAACCGTTCGGACGTCACCATCCGAGCAAGCTGCTCGTCCTGCGTGCGTAAGTTGGCGACGGGCAGTGTGGCGTCGATCTCCCGCACGGCCGCTTGCACGAGCGGACCGAGCGCGGTCGGGTCGCCCCGGACGCGCAGTGCAAAGTTGCCCCAGCGCGCGTTGCGGAGCTGGGCGAAGGGCAGGTAGACCGCCGGCGTGGGCTCCTCGCGCAGGCTGGCGTGTTTGACGTCGCGCACGACGCCGACGATCTCGAGGTCGGCCTTCTGCTCGCGA
>CAYYVB010000005.1:25740-34202 GCA_964475035.1 uncultured Opitutaceae bacterium
AAGAAGCCGATCGAATGCCCGACTGGCGAACGGTCCCCGAAATATTTCCGCGCGAAGGCCTGGTTGATGACGACGACCTTCTGCGCGGAGGCGTCGTCGCGCGCGGTGAAGGCGCGGCCGAGCACCAGCGGCAGGCCGTAAGTGGCGAAGTAGCCCGGGTCGACGCCGTTCAGGACCATGTTCTGGTTCTCGCCGGGAGCCGGCGTGTAGCCGGGCACGAACATTCCTGAGGTCCAGCGGCTGCCCGAGAGCAGCGGCATCTGCGCATAGGTCACACCGGTGACGCCCGGCAGGGAACTGAGCCGCTCCGCGATTCGCGTGTAGAGCGGCGCGAGCTCGGCCCGGTTGCGTCCCGCCGCCATCGCGTCGAGGCTGAAGAGCAGCAGTCCGCTGCGCTCGAAGCCCGGGTCGAGGCGGTAGAGGTTCGCCAAGGTGCGGGTGAACAGTCCGGCGCCCACCAGCAGAACGATCGACAGCGCGACCTGCACGACCATGAGCACGCGCGCGAGCGGCGAGCGCGCACCGCCGCCGAGCGTGCGCGCCCCTGCGGCGTCGCCGGCGTGCAGGTCAAGCCGCGTGGCGCGCCAGGCCGGCGCGAAGCCGAAGAGCAGGCCCGTCGCTACGGCGACGAGCGACGTGAACGCGAGCACGCGCCAGTCGAGCGAGAGGTCGAGCACGACCGACGGGCCGAGCGGCCGCAGCGCCATGAGCGCCGAGCGGCCCCAATGGGCGAAGAGCAGGCCGAGCGCCGCGCCGACACTGGACAGCAGCAGACTTTCCGTGAGCAATTGACGTAGCAGCCGGCTGCGACCCGCGCCGAGCGCGAGGCGGACGGCCAGCTCGCGCTCACGCGCCGCGCCGCGCGCGAGGAGGAGATTGGCGACATTCGCGCAGGCGATCAAGAGCACGAGGACAACAAGGCCGCCGAGCACCCACAGAGAGCGCTCCGCCTGCCGGCGCGCCTCGACGAGGCCTTGCGCACCGGCACCGACGCGCAGGTGGACGCGGTTCCCCGGCGGTTCGGTGCGGGCGGCGCCCGGGTCGAAGGCGTCGGCGATCGACGCGCGAAACGGTCCCGCCAGCGCCGCGACCGCCTGCTCGGGCGTGGTCCCGGGCTGGAGGCGCGCCATGATGTGCACCCACCAGAACCACGGCTCGCTCGCCTCGAGGTTGTCGGGCTGCAATTTCGGCTGCGTGGCGAAAGTCATCGTGAGATCCTGCACTTCGCCGATCTGCAGTGTGCCGGCGAATGACGGCGCGGTGACCCCGACGATGGTGAAGGGCACGCGGTCGATCGTGATGGTCTTGCCCAGCACCGCCGCCTCGCCACCGAAGCGTCGCTGCCAGAACCCGTGTGAGAGCACGACGGCCGGCGTCGCGGCGGCGGTGTCGTCCTCCGGCCCGAGTCCGCGTCCCACGGCGATCGGGACGCCGAGCGCGGCGTGATAATTGCCCGAGACGAGCACGCCGCTGTTCACTACCTCGGCCTGGCCGTCGATGCCGACGTTGAGCTGCGTGACCGGTGCGAAGGCGAAGACGTCGCGCACGGGCGCGTCCGCCGCTGCGATCTGCGCGAAGGTGCGCAGCGAAAACGAGGTGCTCGTCGTCTCGCCCGTGCTGTGATCGTGCTGGTTCCAGCCGCTGAGCGAACGCGGACTTTCGTCGTGGGAGGCCCAGTGAAACAGGACGAGCTCGTGCGGCGTGCGCACCGGCAGAGCCTTGAGCAGGACTTCGTTGACGAGGCTGAAGAGCGTGGTGTTGGCGCCGATGCCGAGCGCGAGGGAAAGCAAGGTGATGGCGGCAAAGCCGGGCGAACGCCACAGCGTGCGGAAGGCGAAGCGGAGGTCGGTCAGCATAGGGTGCGGGGTGAAGTTTACTCGGAGCGCAGCGCCTCGACCGGATTGATGCGCGTCGCGCGGTAGGCCGGCAGCCAGCTGGCGAAAAGACCGATCAGAAGAAGCAGGAGCGCAACGGCGCCAAGGCTGAGTGGATCGAAGGGAGACACACCGTAGAGCACGCCGGCCATGGCGCGGCCGAGCGCGAGCGATCCGGCAAGGCCGATGCCGAGCCCGACGGCGGCAAGGCGCAGGCCCTGCCCGAGCATGAGCCGGCGGACGTCCTGCGCGGTGGCGCCGAGCGCGACACGGATGCCCACTTCCCGCGTGCGCTGCGCGAGGATGTAGCTCAGCACACCGTAGAGGCCGATGGCGGCGAGCAGCAGGGCGATGCCGGCGAAGACGCCGAGCAGGCGCAGCATGACGCGTTGGTTGGTGACCGACTGTTCGAAAAGCTCGTCCATCGTGCGCAAGGCGAAGATCGGCAGCGTCGGCTCGACTTCGCGCATGACCGAGCGGACCGCGTTGCCGAGCGAGGCCGGATCCTGCGTCGTGCGCACGACGAAGTTCACGGCGGCCGGCGGGGTGCGGCGGTAGGGATAATAGATCTGCACGCGGGTGTCCTGTCCGAGGCCGTAGTTTTGCACGTGGCCGACGACGCCGATCACCGTCGCCCAAGCCGGCTCGCCGTTCGGCGAGCCGAAGTTGACGCGTTTGCCGAGTGGATCCTGCCCCGCGAAGTGTGTCTCGGCGAACTTCGTGTCGATGAGGATCGTTTGCGGGTCGCCCGGCTTCTCCAGATCGGTGAACAGCGTGCCGCGCAGGAGAGGAATGCGCATGGTCTCGAAGTAGTCGCGGCTGGCGGCGTTATTCTCGGTCGAGGGGCGCTGGCCGGGGCCGGGCTCGGGCTGTCCCTCGACGAGGTAGGTGGTCTGGTTGCCGCCGCCGGAGAGCGGCAACGGGTTGGTGAGCGCGACGTGGGTGACGCCCGGAAGGGCGCGGAGTCGCTCGAGCGCGCGCTCGAGCAGCTGGCCGCGGCGCTCCGGGTCGGCCCACTCGCGGCCGGGCGTGGCGTAGGCGAAAGTGACGATGCGATCGGTCTTCAGGCCGAGGTCGGCGCGATAGAGATTGTAGATCGTGCGCATCATCAGGCCGGAGGCGAAGAGGAGCACCAGCGTGAGCGCGAACTCACCGGCGACGAGCCCCGCACGCCAGCGCGAGCCGGCGGCGCTGCCGCCGCGGCCCCCGGCCGCCAGTGCCTGGATGAGATTGACGCGCGTGCCCGTGAGAGCGGGCACGAGGCCGAAGAGCACGGTGACGCCGACGCCGATTACGACCGAGAGGCCGAGCACCGTGAAATCCATGCTGACCTGCGTGACGAAAGGTGAGTTGGCGGGAATGAGCGTCTTGATGCCCTGCATGATGCCGTTGCCGACAAGGAGGCCGAGGGCGGTGCCGGCGAGGCCGAGCACGAGGCTTTCGGTCAACACGAGACGAACGAGGCGGCCGCGGGCGGCGCCGAGGGCGGCGCGCACGGCGAACTCGCGCGAGCGGACGGCCGCGCGCGCCAGAAGGAGGTTGGCCACGTTGGCACAGGCGATGAGCAGCACGCCGAGCGCAGCGGCGAAGGAGATCCAGACCGCCCCGCGCTGCTGGCCCACGACTTGGTCGGCGAGTAAGCGCATGTTGACGGAATTGCCCGTGTTCGTCGCGGGGTGCTCCTGCTCGAGTTGTCTGGCGATGGCGACGAGGTCGGTGCGGGCGGAGTCGAGCGTGACTCCGGGTTTCAGCCGGCCGACGCAATAAATGCCCGGGTGGCTGCCGCGATCGGCGAACTGGTCGGCGAGGAGGCCGAGCGGCGCCCAGATATCGGGACCGCTGGTCGGGACGCGGAATTCCGCCGGCATGACGCCGACAATGGTGTAGGGCTCGCCGTTGAGCGTGATCTTCTGGCCGAGCACATCGTCGCGGCCGGAGAATTTCGTTTGCCAGAAGCGCTCGCTCACGACGGCGACGCGTTCGGCGCCGGGCTTGTCTTCATCGGCGTTGAACCAGCGGCCGAGCTTCGGTGCGACGCCGAGGGCGGGCCACGTGTCATGGGAGAAGAGCGCGCCGGTGAGGCGTTCGGATTCGATGGTGCCGAGATAATTGAAGCTTTGGCCCCGGAGGGCGCCGAGGTGAGTGAAGCTCTTCTGTCGGGCGCGCCAATCGACGTAGTTCGGGTAAGCGACCGACATGTTCGGCACCTGCTGGGAGTGCTCCCCGAAGAAGACCAACTCGTGCACGCGCGGCAGCGGCAGCGGTTTAAAGAGGAGAACGTTGAGGAAACTCAGCACGCCCGAGTTGGCGCCGATCCCCAGGGCGAGCGTGACGATGGCGATGAGCGAGAAGGCCGGGGTCTTGGCGAGGGAGCGGAGGGCGAATTTCAGGTCGGTGAACATGGGCAGTGGGAGATTGCTCCATCCGCCGGTGCGGACAGAGGGGCGACAAGGAGAACCGCGGGCGGCGGATGAAGTTTCAGGCCCGGCGCTTTTTTTTAGGATAGGTCTGAGGGCCGCGGAGAAGCAGCGGAGCGGGGTAAATCACTCCGCGCGCAAGGCGACCATCGGATCGACGCGCGTGGCCCGACGGGCCGGCAACCAGCAGGCGGCGAGTCCGACGAGCGCGAGCACCGTCGTGAGGGCGAAGTAGGTCGGCGGATCGCTCGGGCTGATGCCGTAGAGCAGGGCGGCCATGAAACGCGTCAGGCCGAGGGCCGAGACAACCCCGAGGGCGAGGCCGGCGGCAACGAGCGCCAGGCCCTGGCCGCCGACGAGCCGGAACACATCATTGGCCGAAGCACCGAGCGCCATGCGCACCCCGATCTCCGGGGTGCGTTGCGCGACATTGTAGGCCATGACGCCATAGACACCGAGGGCGGCGAGAAAGAGCGCGCCGATGCCGAAGGCGCTGAATACCTGTCCGAAAAACCGGCGGTTCCAGTAGGCGAGCGCCTCGATGCGTTCCTGCGTCATGACGTTGTAGATCGGCACGTCGGGTTGCACCGCGAGCACGGCCTGCTGCAGCACCGGGCCGAACGCGGCGGGATCTCCCTTCACGCGGACGACGTAGGAGACGAAATTGAAGTCGTTCTGCTCGGCCAGCTGGTAGATCGCCCCGCGATCGTAGGGACGGTCGAGTCGCTGCGGCACGTTGCCGACGACGCCGACGATGGTCATCCAAGGCGCGGTGTCGTCGGCTTTGAAACCGAAGCGGATGCGTTTGCCGATGGGATCCTCTCCGTTGCACCAGCGGTCAACGAACTGTTGGTCGACGACTGCGACGCGCGTGGAGTCGCGTGTGTCGGTCGCGGCGAAGGTTCGGCCCCGCAGCACGGGGATGCGCATGGTGGCGAAGTAGTCGGAAGAGACGACGTGCGCGGTGGTTTGCGCGGATTCCTGCACGTTCCGAGGCAGGGGGTGGCCCTCGAGGAGGAAGGCGTTGCTGTTGTTCCCCGTGGCCGGAAGCATGCCGGTCGCCGCCGCGCTTTCGACGCCAGGAACCTCGGGCAGGCGGCGGGTGAGTTCGTCGAAGAAGCGCCGGACCTGCGCGCGGTCGGGGAACTGAGCCGCCGGCAGGCCGACGCGGAAGGTGATGAGCCCGGAGGCATCGTAGCCAGACGGTGTGGCCTGGAGTTTGAGGAAGCTGCGCACGAAAAGACCGGCGCCGATCAGCAGGATGGCCGAAAGTGCCACCTGGGCGACAACGAGGCCTTGGCGCAGACGCCGCGCGCGGCGCCCTCCGGTAGTGCCCCGCGCGCCATCCTTGACCTCGAGCGCGGTGCTACGCGAGGCCTGCACGGCGGGAAACAGGCCGAACACGAGCGCGGAGGCGATCGCCGCGCCGAACGCGAAAGCGAACACACGCCAGTCGAAGTCGAATGTCATCCAGAACGGGATCTCCACCTCGGGCACGGCGCTCAGGAGGAGGCTGTTGGCCCAGACGCCGATGAGCAGGCCGAGCCCACCGCCCAGGACACCGAGGAGCAGGCTCTCGGTGAGCACCTGCCGGATCAGGCGGGCGCGCGTGGCGCCGACCGAGACGCGGATGGCGATCTCGTGCGCGCGGCCGGCGGCCTTCGCCAGGAGCAGGTTGGCGACGTTGGCGCAGGCGATGAGAAGCACGAAGATGGCCGCACCGAGCATGAGATTCATGAACAGCACCGTATCGGCCGTCGCCTCCTCGCGAACCAAGCGCAGCGCGAAGCCCTTGCCCTCGTTGGTCTCCGGATGCACCAAAGCGAGGCGGGCGGCGATGCCGGCGACTTCGGCGCGGGCCTCGTCGAGGGTGACGCCGTCGCGGAGTCGCGCCCAGCCACCGAGGTAGTGGCTGGCACGAGTCGTGGGGTCGTTTTTGTAGACCATCGGGGTCCACAACGCGTGGTTCTCCGGAAAACCGAAACCCGCCGGAAGCACGCCGACTATCGTGGTCGGGGTTCCGTTCATCGTCACGGTGCTCCCGATCACGTCATCGCGCCCGCCGAAACGTCGCTGCCACAGCGCATAGCCGAGCAGGGCGGTCGGAGGCGCGCTCGGCTCGGCGTCGGCCAGCGTGAAAAGGCGGCCGATCACGGGCTGGACGCCGAACATGGCAAAGGCCTCGGCGGAAACGTCGGCACCCATGACGCGCTCCGGGACCTCGCCGCCACTGAAAATCACCGTCTTGCTCATCGCCGTCGTGAGGCCGGTGAGGGTCTTGGACTGTTCGCGCAGATCGAGGAAGTCGGGCAGCGAAAGCTCATAGTAGCCGTCGGGCTGGTTAAGCGCGAGGCTGTTGAGATAGACGAGCCGGTGCTCGTCCCGGATGTGCGGCAACGGGCGGAGGAGGACGGCGCTGAAGGCGTTGAAGATCGCCGTGGACAAGCCGATGCCGAAACCGAGCGCGAAGACAGCCGCGAGCGTAGTGCCGGGGTTCTTGGTCAGGAGCCTGAAGGCGAAGCGGAGATCGGTGATCATGGCTGGCGGCGCGGGAAGCAGGTGAGGTCGTGGAAAGATGGTGGGCGGTGCGGGCACCGGCTAGTCGCTCCGCAACGCGACCATCGGGTCGACGCGCGTGGCGCGCCGGGCCGGAAGGAGGGAGGCGGTGACGGTGACGGCAAAGAGCAGTGCGGGCACAACGAGAAACACCAACGGGTCGTGCAGGGAGACTCCGTAGATCATCTCGCGCAGGAAGGGCGTGCCGAGCGCCGCTCCGAGGAGACCGAGCAGCAGGCCGAGGCCGGCGAGCAAAGCGCCTTCCCGCAGGACGAGGTGCAACACATCCTGACGCGACGCGCCGAGCGCGATGCGGACGCCGAATTCACGTGTGCGTTGCGTGACGCCATAGGCGATCAGGCCGTAGAGTCCGATGGCGGCAAGCAGGAGCGCGAGCCCGGCGAAAAGGCCGAAAAGCGAGAGATAAAGGCGCGGTTGCGTGATCGTGGCGGCGACGAGCCGATCGACGGTGTTGACCGTGCCGATGGCTTGGTCGGGATCGACGTCCCAGATTGCCTGCTGCACGGCCTTCGCCACGGCATCGGGGCGGACTTGCGTCTGGATCATCAGGGTCGCGAAGGCCGGTGGGCGTTGCATCGACGGACGATAGATTTGCAAGGGCACTTCGTTCGCCGCCAAACCGCTGCGCCAGACGTCGCCGACGACACCGACGACTTCGACTTTGAGCGTCGATCCGTTGGTGAGGACCTTGCCGACGACATCCGTGGAACCGAAGAGTTGGCGCGCAGTGGCTTCGGAGATGATCGCGACGGGCTGAGCCTTCGCGTCGTCGGATGGGGAGAAGAACCGACCGGTGAGCAGCGGAATGCCCGCAGCGCGGTGGTAGTCGGCGTTGACGGAATCGTAGAACGAACTCGGCGCCTTGTCGGCTGCGGCCGTGCCGGCGTGCTCGAGCGGGAAAAGCGTCACCGGGATGCCCCACGTGAACGGCACAGTCTGCGAGAGCCCGACTGCGGCCACGCCGGGGACGGCGGCGACACGCTCTTCGACGCGGCGGTAAAATTCGCGCATCTTGTCCGCGGAGTCGTATTTCTTGACCGAAAGTGAAAGCCCGACCGAGAGCATCTGCTCGGTCCGCATGCCCGGCGATTTGCCAAGGATGCCGTTCAAGCTGCGGCCGAGCAGGCCGGCGCCGATCAGCAGCACAAGGGCGAGTGCGATTTCGAGGACGACGAGGCCGGAGCGCAGGCGGTGCGAGGCCGGACCCGCGCTGCCGCGGCCGGCATTTTCCTTCAAGGCATCGTTGGCATCGGTGCGGGCCGCGTGCCACGCCGGGGCGAGACCGAACACCACGCCGGTGCCGAGCGAAAGAGCGAGGGCGGCGAAGAGCACGGGCGTGTTGACGGCGATTTCGCCGATCCGGGGAAGCCAGCCGTCGCCGATGAAGGCCTGGATACCGGATACGCCCCACAGCGCCAGCATGACGCCGAGCACGCCGCCCGCGGACGCGAGCAGGAGGCTTTCCAGCAGCAACTGGCGCATGAGTTGGGTGCCCGAGGCGCCAAGCGCGGCGCGCACGGCGAATTCCTTGCGGCGACCCAGCGCGCGCACGACGGAAAGACCCGCGACGTTGGCGCAGGTGATGAGCAGCACA
>CAYYVB010000006.1:0-8950 GCA_964475035.1 uncultured Opitutaceae bacterium
CAAGAGCGCGTCGCGCTCCTGCTGCGTTGCCGTTTGATGCAGATCGACCACCACTTCGTCCGCCCCCAGACGGCTGGCATGTGCGTAGAGTCCGATTCGGCGGATCTCCGCCAGTTCTTCCGGGTTCCCAGGCAAGAGCTTGTCTAAAGTTGCGGCTCCCAGCACCCCCATCGGCAGCCTGCGCCGGCGCACTTCCGTTCCGATCACTTCGACCGCGCGAGCATCGCCATAGACTAGAATCCGTCGACTTTGTTGGTCGGCTAAATTCCACAGTAACACACGCGAACCAAGAACGAAACCAAGACCATAGATGAACGCGAACAATATGATGTAGCGCCCGACTAGCTCAAACTCCACCAACGCGTGTAAGCTAAGAAAAACCACCATACCTCCGGCGATTCCGACCGCTGACTGAGTCAATGCCTCTGACCCGCGAAAACCCGCACGGGTCGCCTGTAGCCCGGCAAGGTGGAGGCCGAGCGCCATGAACAGTGGTAGCCCGTAGCCGATCAGGCGGAAATTGTGATCGAAGAACGGCCCCACGATCACCTCCCGGTAGTTGTAAGGCGACAATTTGAACGCGCACGCAACCGCCGCACATAGCAGACAGTAATCCAGAATGAAGTAGGCTCGCCCACCCAAGTGCCAGAGACTGCGAAGTTGCATAAGATTTAAACTGAGTCGGATTCTAACCGGCCCGCAATCCGAGGCTGTAAGACTGACTCGAATGCGTCCACCGCGTTTTCGAAATTGTGTTTCGTCTTAGCAGCTAGGCGGGCGCGCCGCCCCATCTCCGCCACGCGCTGTCGGTCCGCCGCGAGCTCAACGATTGACGCTGCGAGCGCCCCGGCCCGCTCTGTAGCGGCCACCACCACTCCGCAGTTCTCTTCCCGCACTACTTCGGCCACTTCGCTCGCCAACGGCACATGCGCGAGCACCGCCCGCTCACTGGCTAGGATGCCGTAGAGTTTGCTAGGCACCGCCACCCCTTCCAGTTCCGCACGTTGCGAAATGAGCGCAACATGACAACAGGACAGCGAATCCTCCAATCGCTCCGCGGGCTGGAACGGTAACCAGGTGACGTTCGCCAGGCGCTCTCTCCGGCACAGCGCTTCAGCCGGCTCGCGCCGCCGGCCGTCGCCGATCAGCAGGAATCGGATGTCCCGACGCTCCCGTAGCAGTTTGGCCGCCTCCACGATCACCTCGATGTCGTGCCAGAGCCCCATGTTGCCAGAGTATTGGACAACGAATTCGTCCCGTAAATCCAGTTCCCGCCACAACGCGCTGTCTTCTGGAGCGCGTCCCGGCCTTGCCGGGATGGGACTCCAATTGGGGATGACCGCGAGGCGCGCCGCCGGCAGCCCATAGCGCCGCTCGCAAAGTCTCTTCATGTCTCGTCCCAAGGTGATCACCGTGTCGGCCGCGGCAAACGTCCGGCGGTTCAAGCGCGTCCAAATCCGTGCCGCCCAGGAATGCGCAGACAACTTGCCCAGCGCCACCAGCCCATCGGGATAAATGTCGTGCAGGAGAACCAAGAATCTCCACCCTCGCAGCCGCCCGCACAGATACGCCAGAATGGGGGCAAACGGCGGATTGGTCACCACCAGCACCCGGGCCTTGCGCGGTGTCCGGAATACCAACTGCCAGCCGATCCACAGACAATAGGAGCAGTAACCCAACGCGCGACGGACGAGGCTGCGCTTCACATCGACTCGCAGTCCTCCCCGGCAAATCCGCAGACCGTGCCAACGCTGTTCGCGGGCCGCCGTCACAACCTCGTCTCCGACCCTCGCTGGGAACCCGGCGAGGACCCGCACGCCTATTCCGCGCTCAGCCAGCGCGCGAGCCAGATCGCTGAGGAGCACGCTCGTCGACTGAGGGTCCGGATGGAAAACCTGAGTGACCAGCACTACTTCCGTGCCGATGCTGTCGACCCTCTCAGTGCGCATAGCGAGGCACCAAGCCTTCCTTGACGGGACGCATCGCCGCCGTCGTGTCGCGCCAAACCGCCCATGAGCCCTTGTCGCCTCTGACACACCGCTCGACCTCAACGAGCACAGACTCCGGCGAAATCTCCGCCATGCATACTGGCTGGCCACATCCCCGGAGGAATTCGTGGCGGTAGCAGGGCGAGCAGGCGAAGCCGCGGGACACGACCCGCAGGTCCGGCGTGAAGGCCGCGGTGTTACCCGCGTTGGTCGGCCCGTAAAGACTGACCAGAGGAGCGCCGACCAGCGCCGCCATATGCGCCGGACCGTTGCAGTTCGTCACCACGCACACCGACTCCGAGAGCACCGCGAGGGCGCTATCCAGCTCCCGCTCTGTGACAAGATGGATGCGGCGGGCCACCTCTGCACCAGCCGCCGACTTCACGCCCTCGAGCAGCGCGGTCTCTTCGACTCCGCCGAACAGCGCACAGCGCCAGGCCGCATTGCGTTCCAGCGCCAGACGCACCAATCGGCCGTAGTGCGCAGCCGGCCAACGCTTGTGCGTCTCTCCCGCCGAGGACCCCGGCGCGATCGTAAGTAACTGCGCGCCGGCCTCCGTCAGGCCGAAACGGTCCCGCCATTGCAAACGTGCCGCTTCGCTGGGCCGCACCCGGGGCAGGCGCGGTTCGCGGGGCACCACGAACCCGGCGGCGGCGGTCACTTGCAGGTAGAACCTCGTCTTGTGCAACCGCTGCCGGTCGTAGTGCGGCAACACCCGGTTGAAACCCCATTGGCCGAGCGGATTCTCCCGCCCAACCCGCACCCCGGCTCCGGTGAGCCAGGCCATGAACGGCATCCTCCAATCTCCACAGGCCTGCGGCGCCAGCACGGTTTCCACCCGCCGCAACCGCAGCAGCAAAGCCTGCAGCGGCGCCCAACGTCGGTTCAGGATTCTCACCTCGAAAAGGGCAGTGTAGCCTGCAAGCCGCATCAACTCGAACGTCACCGGACACTTCACCCAGACGAGGACCCGCCCTGGGTCGTGCGCACCTGTGCGCAGCGCCTCGAGCACCGGGAACGCCATGATCAGATCGCCAATCCCGTTGTGAAGGTAGACGACCGTATCGAGTTTGGAAAACGTGGAGAAACTAATGCTCATCGCTGGAAACGGGGCCACTTGGCAAACACCGCATTCAACGTGACTCGAGTCTGCTCGTCCACGGTGTTGCTCCGCGCAAACTCATAACCCGCCGCCGCACACCGCTCCCGCAACGCCGGATCATTTCGGAGACGCCGAACGGCCGTCACAAGGGCGTCGACGTCGTTGTCGGGAAACAACAGGCCCCTTTCAGATTGGCCCAAAAGATTCGGCACGCCCGCCACCGCAGAAGCGACGACAGGCAGACCACGCGCGAGAGCTTCGAGCACAGCCTTGGGCGTGCCCTCGGACCGGCTCGTGAGCAGGAAAGCATCGGCCTCATCGTAGTAGCGCCAGAGCGCGGCACCATGGGTGACCTTGCCGACGAAGATGACGTGCCCGGCCACCCCCAGCCGTTGCGCCTCCGATCTCAGGAAATCCCCCCGACTCCCGTCTCCAACCAGCACCAGTTCCCACGCCTCGCCCCCTTTCCTCAACTCGGCCAGCGCCGCGATCCCCAGTTCCTGGTTCTTCACGCTGTCAAGCCGTGCCACCGTAAGCAGGCGGAAAGGCGGCCGGGTGAAACGGGCGACCGGCGCCCGCAGGTCATCCTCGGTGTGGGCCGAGGAAATCACCAGACGGCAGTCTGAGCGGCGCCGGTGTTTCTCGAAACAAGTCTCTCCTTGGGCGAACACCAATTGTCCGCGCGAAACCGCTCGCTCGCACCAATCGTAGAGAGCGAAGTGCAGCTTCAGCAATATCCCCAGACCCCGCTTCTTCCGCCATGGCGTAGCCCGCCCCAGCACGGCCCAATCGTCGACGATTTGGCAAAAAACCGGCTTCCCTCTCAAGTGGCAGACGATCGCACCGACAACGCCCGTGTAGTCGGGCATCCGCGCGTGCGCGAGATCGAACAAGGCACTGGCCTTCCAGCACCGCCAGAATTGCACGGGCATGGTGAGCAGGGATTGCAGCTCATTGCGGATTGGCGGCAGGCCGACCACCTGCAGGGCGGCTTGCGAAATCTCGTAATCCCCGGGACGCGGCGGGGCATGGCGCACGTGGGCGATCAACACTGTGCGTTCGAAATGCCCGCGGATGGACGAAAGGTAACGTCCGAAACCGCCGTAGGTGTAGTAGCGCCCCTCGTGTAGGTGGAGCGACTTCACCGTGAAAATGCCGAGCGTGGCCATCGTTCAGGCGATCTCGCGGTAGAGCCGCGCATAGCCGGCCAGCATGCCTGACTCCGAGTAGAGAGCCTCGGCCAGCGCCGCCGACCGCTCACCATACCGGAGGCGGAGCCCCGGATCCTCGCACAATCGCCGGCAGGCCCTCACCATCGCCGGCACATCGCCGGACTCGCACACGAATCCGTTTTCCCCTTCGACCACCTGCTCTCGGATCGCCGCGACGTCGGTGGCCACGACCGGCAGGCCCGAGGCCATGGCCTCGATCACCGCCACGGAGAGCCCCTCCCAACGGGAGGTGAAGAGGAAGAGGTCCATCCGTGCCAACCAAGGCACGACATCCTCCTGGAAGCCGGCGAACTCAACAGACTCGGCCAAGCCCATCTTGCCAGCGAGAGCCACCAGCTCATCCCGCAGGGGTCCGCTGCCCACGATGAGGCCGCGCACTGGCAGTCCCTTCTGCCTCAGGCCAGCGATGACGGATAGAAAATCGGGCCACGCCTTTTGCGCAGTCAGTTGCGCCGTCATTCCCACGACGATCTCCCGACGGCTTCCTTGCTTCCGGTCTATTCCCCGGAATCGCGCGATATCCACCCCGTTGCGCACCAAGCGCAGCTTCTCCCGACTGACCGCGCCGCTTGCGGCCAGACGATCCCGTCCCTGCTCCGACACCGCGACAACGAGATGCGCCATACGCAACCCCACGCGGTCGACAAGCCGGTAAACAAAGCGCCGAGCGATCGAGTAGGTCACCATGTCCTCAATCATGACAGGACGGGATACGATCAGTCTGCATCTGGCAACCCGAGCGGCAAGCGCGGCAATCAGATCTAGCGACGCCGGCCCCTGCGTATGAATCACGCGGGCCCGTTGGTCGCGAACGATTCCTGCCAGCTTGAATACGCGGTGGAAGGCCCACTTGCTGCCAATTTCAAAATCGACCAGTGCCTCACCTGAACGTGCAAAAACCTCCCAGAGACGGCCCCTCCGCGGATAGGCGATAATTGGGGTAATCGTCAGTTCACGCCAACGCCTGACCAAGTTGGCGGAGCGTCGCTCGGGCCCGTTTACGCCAATCTGCTGCCCCAGCTGCGCAGTCGGCGCAGCCACCACCATAAGCACACGGGGTGAAATCCGAGGTTGATCGAATGTCGATGCAACAACTTCCAAGGAAAAATGATTCATCTCTAACGCAGAATCCGGGTGTCCGGCGGGCTAGGCTCGCGAGCGGGCCCGGCATTCTGCAGTCTCACCCACGGCGCTGATAAATGGGCCGCTCTCATCGAGCCCAGACACAAACCAAAACCTATGCCTAGAATTGCCGACTGTGAAGTGTCGCGCTGGAGCAGCCCACTCGAATGCGTTAAGTTGTCGAAAACCGCCACCAACAATCCGGATAGCACTACCAAGCCTATGACGAAACTATCGGGGTGGGACATTCGCATGGCTTGGAGAGCGACTCGAAACAACGACCACCAAACGAGCAAGTAGGGGGCAATTCCCAGCAAACCGAAATCACCAAGCACCCGAAGCGGAACCGAATGCGTTACCAATTCGGCAGAGGCCATAGCGGTGGAACCAGCACCGATTAGAGGGTTATCGAGAAACAACTGTAATGAGTATAGCCAAGTAACCAAGCGACCTGCATCTGCTCCACTTCGCATGTCCAGCTCGAAAATTCGTCCGAACTGATCGGCCTGCCAGAGCTCAAGCCCAAGCACTCCGAGAAGTAAAACTACGCCGAATACAGCCATGCCGATGAGCGGCAATCGATTCTGTAGGCTGCGTGTTAGAATAATCACCAAGCTGAGGGAAAAAACGATACCGAACAATGGAGCGCGTGAAAATGTCAATGTAACACCCAGTGTCGCCACAATTGCACTTGCTGCGGCAAACGCCATTGCGCCCCAGTGCCGGCGTGCCGCCTGCCAAACCAAAACTGACATTGTAATCATCATGCCCGCTATAATCCCTTGGTAGGCAGAAAATTTGTGCACAAACAGATCCAAACCGCGCACTCGTCCTACCCGTTCAAAACCCTCTTGGCTGAGATTGGCGTATTCAGACGTAAATACCCGATTCTCTAGTGCCATATTGCGCGAGGAGTAGGACGAAAGAGTGTCTGGAAGCATCCACATTTCGAAGCTTCCCAAAAACTGTCCGATTGCCACCAGACCGAACAGCAATCCTACGATGCCCAACAAGATCAAAACATGTCGCCAGTCACAACAATATGCCAAGGCTGCGCTCACTATGAATAACATTAAGCACGCCGCATTGAGGGCCACCCGGTCCGTGAGACTGCTACTAATTCCGCTGTCCAGACCGTCGCGCAGCAGGATAATCGCCAGAAACGCCATCCATGGCATTATGGTTCTTACCCCTCCTTCACTAATAATTGCCTCAATCGCGCGCATCCCCTTGGGCAGCAGGAAGAGCGCGCACGATAAAATAGTTGCCAGGAGCCAATACGGTGCTTTCCAAAACCACATGTAGCTCAGGCCGGTTGAGCAAACTACCAAAAGTAGCAGGGCAACTAGGTAGCTCCACGCTGGTCGAGAAAACGAGCCACTACGCAGGCGCGCAGCAACGTATTCTGGCGGCAGGATTGGGGGAAGAGTTCGTTTGGACACAGGAGATTGATCAGCTAGCAAGGCTGTAGCCCTAAGCAAGCCGCTTGCTTTGAGCAGGATTAAGGCCGCCCAGCCATTCCAGGATGCCCTTGGCCTTGTTTACCCATGTATTACCCAGCGCTTCACGCTGGAAAGAATTCGCTCTGTGCTGCCATTTGTCGCGCTCTCGGCAAAAGCGATAGAAGGCAGCAGTGAGCGACTCAACAGAATCGGGTTTGATCAAAAGCGCGGCCGGATTGCCTCCGAGTGCTTCGCGCACGGCGGGAAGGTTACTGGCGACAATCGGACGCGCAGCCGCAGAGTATTCATAGAGTTTCATCGGGTTCATCACATCAGCGGCGGGTAATCGCGCTGAATACGGTGCGAGTAGACAGTCGGCCGCCGCATACCAGAGGGGAAGTCGCGAGGAATACTGCAAACCATGCAGGCGAATGTCCGCCGAGACACTCTGCTCACGAACGCGCCGCTCAAATTCGGCCAGCTCCTCCCCACGACCTCCAACCAGCACCCATAGTGCCCGACCCGGCTGGGTTCGCTCAAACTCCGCAGCCGCGGCTATGATCTCCTCAAGTCCGCGGTTTGGGCCGAACGAACCGGCATACAGAAAGATCAGACGTGCCTCCGGCAACCCGAGTTCATGTCGGGCGGTGGACTGACTTGGCGCCACTTTAAATGGAGCCGGATCAATTGCATTCCGGGAAATCAATGCCGGCACGGCGATAGGCCCGTGCAACTTTTCGAACTTCGCCATCGCAACAGCTGAATTGAAGAGGATACCACGACAGCTACGCCGTTGCAAAGCCGAGTGTAGTAAGCGCGCCCGCGGATCGATTTGGTGCACATCGAACACCCACGGCTGCTTTCGCAGGGCCGCAGCCCAAGCAATTATTGTATTATGGGTTATCCATAGTGACCGGTCAGATCCAGCTTTGCCTGGGCGCGTTAGCAGACGAAATGCAATGAACAGGTTCGAGACGAGGCTAGACTTAAGAGGGGCTGGCCCAAGGCACTGAAAACTGAGCCTGACCGGCATTGCACCGAAGCGCCGCGGCAAATCGAGCTCAGCCATTGGGAAGGCCGTCGAAGCCACCGTGGTGTCGCAGCCGCATTCCGCAAAGGCTCGCGACAGTTGAACGACGTATGCTTCGTGTGCCGTCCCGGAGCCAAGTCGCGCGACCGTGGCGTAGGCAAGGCGTAGTTGCTCCACTCTCATCAAGTTAACCCTGCTTTCTCCTCTGCACTTCTCAGTGCGCGACGCACAGCTCCTACGTAATTGTCCCAACTTAGAGCGCGGACCACGATACGGTGCCCCTCCTCCTCTAAAGCGTGCCGCGTTGAGACATCAGATAGCAGCTTCACACACTTGGAGGCTAAGGCCTGCCAATCGGCGCCCACGGCCACGCCACGATTCATGCCCAACAAATCTTCGTTCCCGCGCAGAGAATGCGGCGTCAAGACGACCGCCCGTCCGTGCCATAAAGATTCTATGACTTTGATCTTAGTGCCTCCCCCTTCAAACACCGGGCAGACCGTTAGAGCCGCATCTCGGTAGAACGATTCAACGTCCTCGACGAATCCAACAACAGATACCCCTGGAATCGCAGACCAGCGACGGAACTCAGCCTTCTGCAAATCGCTACCGCCAATCTCCATTCGCGCCCAAGGGCACTCCTGAAGAATCTGTGGCCACGCGTGGCTGAGAAACCCATCAAGACTGCGGATGTTAACGTTCCAGCTCAGGCGTCCCAGAAACTTGATAGCGCCCGCATTGGGGGCACTTTGCCGGAAAGGAGGAGTATTTCCTTGCGCCAAAAGGTATGGAATGTTTCTAACAATTTCATAACAGCGTAGGCCCATTTCGCGGGCATCATCACTCGTGCAAAATATCAACATTTTCGCACTGCGAGCTAAACGGCGAATCTCCCTTTCGACGATGAAAAGCTTCATTGTCGCCCAAGCCCGGCGCAGATAAGTTTGATTTTTATTCTCCGCTTCAGAGCGAAGATTTTGAGTATCGAGATCATCTATATCCACAAGCGTCGGCATTTTTAAGCAAGCTCCTCG
>CAYYVB010000006.1:8960-33073 GCA_964475035.1 uncultured Opitutaceae bacterium
TCGGTATTCGCCTCGATCCAAGAGCTCAGCCAAGGCAGCCGTGAGCTTATCGGACTTTTTATAAGGCCACAGCATCTCGATGAGGCGCTGCAAGATTTGGGGGAATTTTCTACCGCCGGTAGATGTTCCGATCCAGTGGATATTGATACCTTCGAATCTCTTGGCCGCTCCGTCCGGTCGCTTGGATCCTATGACAGCCAAATCGACCGGTGCGATCGACTGCAGCGCCTTCAAAAGAAGAAAGGTGCGTTGCTTCGACCCGGAATCGGGCGGGAAGGGAGACTTCTGCGTAACTAGCAGCAACCGGCTAGCACGACCTAAATTGTCTCCCTCAACCATTGGATTCGAGTAATTCAAAATTGCGCGCGGCCCGTGCCTGTAGGTCTGCAGCCTGCTTTCGCAAGGTCGCGCCTATTTCCGGTGCGCTCGCCAAGAACTTGTCGAGATACTTTTCCGGAGATAGTTGATTGAAGTCCGCAATGCTAATCACGCACTTGGATCCCAACTCTTCTCCCAAAACATCCGAAATGATACCGATCGCCTTGATCGAGTAACCAATCACTATCGTTGGCACACCACTAGAGAGGCCGGCGATCGCGGCGTG
The DNA here is from genome assembly GCA_964475035.1 of uncultured Opitutaceae bacterium. Lineage (GTDB taxonomy): Bacteria > Verrucomicrobiota > Verrucomicrobiia > Opitutales > Opitutaceae > Didemnitutus. The sequence continues at coordinate 9,565 of CAYYVB010000006.1, forward strand.
CATCCGTTCGGCAATCACAAACTGGGCACGGGCGATGATCGTTTTGAACTCCACCGCGTTCAACGTGCCGGACACCACACCGACCCGATCCGGGTAGCCGAGCCGCCGCGCAATTTCCTGGGCGAGCAGCGAATCGTCGTTGGCGATTTGGTTTTCGCTGACATGGGGAATGAGCAGCACGCGCTCCACCCCGGTCGCCAACAAGCGCTCCACCAATGTGACCAACGCCGTGGTGTGTGCGGCGGCATCCTGCTTACCGTAGCGGCATATCCCGACGCTCGGAACCACCACCGCAGCCCTGCTTCCTTCCTGCAGTCCGTAATAGCCCGCCAGACGATCCGCGGCCTCGCCCTCCAGCCGCGGTAGCAGGAAAGCGCAGTCGGCCGTGACCTCGTGCCGTCGTCCTTGGGGTAGCGGCGCCGCCGCCAGCACTGCATAGGATCGGGATTCGCGATAGGTCACGAGATCGAAGCGCTCGGCGGCACTGGTCCAGAGCCTCTCATGTTCGTGCCCGCGGAACGGGCCGATGGACTGACCTAGGGCGCAGCACTTCACGCCCAGGGCCGCCGCGATGTGCGCCCAGTCGAGGCTGCGACGCAGGCTGCGCGTGCTGTAGTCGGAGCTGAGCATGTCCCCCCCCGACAGGACGACCAGATCGGCGTCCTTGATGGCCTCAAGCACGGCACGTCGGCGTTGGCTGAGCCGGCCGATGCCGAGCAGCATGAGGCCGACAAGCGGCCTCCACCGCACGCTGCCGAAGAGGCAGGTGGCGCTCGGCAAGACTGCAACGTCGGGCTCCCCCGCAAACCGCCAGCGGTCGAAATCCGCATCCTCCGTTACGATGGTTACGCGCACCGCTCCGAACTGCTGACGCAGCCCCAGAATCGTGGACACAACCAGAGCCTCCACTCCGCGATTCCGGGCCCCGGTGACACCAACTATTGCGATTTTCTTCATTTTCTGCCGACTGGGTGATCTCGGGGTCATCGTCTGATAATCCCTCGAATTAGCCGGAGACCCTGTTCCCCAAGAAGACCCTTAGCCAAGCTCTTAGCCCGATCTTTGGCGGTGGTCTCCAAATTCAACATAATTTCGAGTGCGCGGCTCTCCTCGGCGCTGTCGGTGAAAACCTCGAAAATCATCGATCGATCAGTTGCCTCCGGAGTGAGAAAGCGCTCGTGCACTTGCTCGAATTCCTCTTTGGTCGATGCCGCTAAATATTCGAAGCCAAGGTCTTCAGCATAGTGCTTCACCAAAGCTGGCGATTGTCGCCCAAAGTGCCCAGCAGCAGCGATGAATTGGTCCGCTTCCTCGCCGAAAGCTGAAGCATGATGGCCATACTGTCGAAACTCGGTGCCCTTGCCGTTGTTGACCAAAAGCAGCCGGATATTACGGCCCACGTGCCGGTTACCCAAAACGTTAAGATCATAGAAAAAAGCGAGGTCCCCCATTACACCGAAATACAATTTTTCCCGATTAGCTAAAGAGGCTCCGATGAGCGAAGAGACTCCGCCGTCGATGCCAAACCCACCCACATTGGAAGCAGACGTCACAGTCTCAGGCAATTCGAAGAAGTTCCATGAGCGAAGGCTGTTCAAAATGCCAAAGTGGATGCTTGCGCCAGCCGGCAATCGATGTGCCAAGCGAGACGCCAGCCAGACATTCGAAAAGGGCAATTCCGGAATTGATTCGCGAATCGCTGCGACTGACGCACAACACTGCTCATAATACTCGTTAGCACCAAAGCTCTCAGTGTCCGAATAATGTTCAAAGAACACTTGCTCAGGCATTTCGAAAATATAGCGAAGGCGCTTGAACTTATCTCGCAGCTCTCCGTCCTTGCTTACCCTCCACACCTGCTTGCCGCCGATCCTGCTGCCATAGTAATCGCCACTGACTTCCCCTACATGGATCATAAGGTCCGGAGTCATCGCACTGTGATCTGCTGTGACTTGCCCACCAGCTAGTGCATATAGCACGCGGTATTTTCCGTGATAGCCGCTGGTGTGGTCGCATACTACGACCGCATTGTGAGCTGCACAGAATTTCTCGATTGCTCGCGTCTCGGTGGCTGACCAAGTCGGATGCGATCCCATGACTATTGCGATGCGCCCCTTCGGCAAGCTAGGAAACTCATGCCCCTGCTCGATCCGCCTGATAACACGATACGCGGGCAACTCAAGGACGTCGAACTTTGGGCTATACCGCGTTGGCAAGTTGATGTGAACTGGCCCACCACCACGGCGTGTCAATTCAAGGACCGCCCGATTGACCTTGTTCTCACAGTCCCACAGGTCTTCATCATCCTTAATGAGCGGCAAGTCGACACTTAGCACGACCGTGTCGTTCGGCTTCACGCTGCGATCAATAACCTGCGCTATCAGGTGCCCGACTCGAGCGACCGGCTGCGTTGACGTGATAGCTAAAACAGGCAGCTTACGATAATATGCCTCAGTCAAACCCGGCAGATAGTTGCGTGAAGCCGTAGCGCCGGTGCAGGTGATGACGACCGGCTCACCAGATTCTGACGCCAAGCCGCAGGCGATGTATGCCGCAGACCGCTCATCAACCGAGGAATACATTTCGAAGAACGGGTCGTTCTGCATGCTGCCCACAAGCGTTACGTTTGTCGCCCCCGGTGACGCGATAACTTTGCGAATGCCGTGCGCTTTCAGGACTGCTAATATTACCTGAGCGTTTTTTTCGTCCGTGTAGTGCTTTTTCATGTGGTTTGTTCGATTGGGTTCAGTTCTTGAGATACCGATACAGGAGATAACTGGTGCGGGTTCTCAACCCGGTCATCTCACGCAACTTGGTCCGCTCGTGCGCAAGCGCATCCTTGATGGCCTCGGCGCGCCAGTTGATGCCGCGAAAGACCGGTGCCTTCAGAAAAGCCTCCACGCACGCCCTCACGCCAACTTCCGCGTCTTGGAACTTCGTCAGATCGACCCACGCAGCAATCTTACGATTGTCGAACTGCCGATCATAGCAGCGGTCGTAGAGCAGTTGATAGGGCGAGTCGTGGCAGCGCAGAAATTCCGCCGTGCCGACCGGCACGATCCGGGGGGGCCGCCCGAGGTGGTCTTCAAGCACCTGAAGATAGACTGAAAGGACCGTGTCCCATTGGTGCGCCCGAGGCGCCGTAACATGGAATGTTTCTCCCATAGCGCCGGGACGCCCCACCAGCGCACAAATCGCAGCGGCAACGTCGCGACCACTGGTGAGGGTTGTCATCCGCTGCGATACCTCCCTTGGCAACACTATCGCCCGTCCCTGCAACGCACGATACAGCCATCCTTCCTTCTCAAGCACTCCAAGTTGAAGCCGCTCAGGCGCATAGGTAATATACGGCCGGACGATGGTCCAGTTGCGACGTCCCGAGTTACGCACGAAATTCTCCTGCCTGGCCTTCGCAAGCGCATACTCGTCGGTCGCGAGGAATGACCGATCTCGTGAAACATCGAGCAAGCGAGGGGAGTCCTCGGTCAGCGGCCCCTCTCCGGCCGCATAAACCCGCGCGGAACTCAGGTAAAAGTAATGTCCGGTCCCGTCGAGCAGCTTGCTCAGCCTGTTCTGGAAGACCTGCGTGCTATAAACCATGAAATCCAAGATAGCATCCCAAGGCTGTCTCAGAATCTCGCCTAGGAAGATATCGTCGTGGGCATTGCCGTTGAGGTAGTGCACCGCACCAACGACACCGGCGCGCTTGCGCGACGTCACGTGAATCTGATGCCCTTGACTCGCAGCAACCTCCACGAGCGGTCTGCCGATTGCGCCTGTTCCACCCAAGACAAGGATTTTCATGACTGATTTGCGATAACGCCAGAGAGTGCCGTCTATTGCATCACCGCAGGGGAACAAACCGCGCGAAGCGATCCACGGCAGCCTTTTGGATCCGTGCGCGCATCTCCGGAGTCAGCCCGACAAAGAGAATGGTTGCCCCGTTGTAGACCGTGCAAGCGACCAAACCCAGGAATGAAGGCCATATCCCCTCGGGCAAAGCTTCCATAAAGAGCCAAGCCGGCACCAGCGAGATGACCGTGACAGTCGCAACCGGGACCAAGACTCGACGGACAAACTCCCCGACCGGAAGACCCGTCGACCGCCCAACGACCGCGAGACGCAGAAAAAGCATCACCGCACTGCCAGCTATCGCCACGACGAACACCCAAAAGGCTGCGCCGCCCAGCCTCAGCACCACCCATGACCCGAAGAAGATCGCCAGCTGCCCGCTGCCCAGGATCAACTCGTAGGTGCGCATCTTGCCCGGGGCACGCGCCGCCGTCATCAACGGCAGGCTGAGTGTATTGATCAGCGTGTCGACCAAGGCGAGTCGAGTGAACAGCACGGCGTCCGGTGGCGGCGACTTCAGCCAGAGGACGAGAACCAACGGCATCTCCATCAGCAGGGGCAGCGCCAGTAGCCACATCAGGAAGAAGGCCATCTTCGAACCATTGAAGACCAAGCGGTGCATCTCACGGAGTTCACCCGCAGCGTAGGTCTTGATGATTGGCGGATACAGGCTTGTGTTGAAGTTACTCGCGAAGACGTTGGCTTGGTTCGCTGTGTTTAGTGCGATCGACCGCGCAGCCACCACCACGGGCGTGAAGGCCTGATTGAGCAGAATCGTCACCGCTTGGTTGCGAAACATGGTCGTTACCTGTCCGAACAAGGTCCACCCCGTGAAACCGAGCACCTCCCGCAGGAGCTCGACATCCCACTTGAGCGCGCCGAACTGGCACTCCTCGTAGCGCCGCACACACACCACCGTGTAAACGCACGCAACCACCACTGACACCCCCAAGACCAAGTAGCCATAGAGGACCAGCTTCTCCTCTCCCCAGACCGTAAGGCCCAGAACTGCGGCCAGCTTCAACACCACCTCGAACACAGAGATGGACGCGAAGACGTGCATCTCTTCGTGGGCTATGATCACCGCGCGGAAGGGTGAGGTCACCAACCCGAATACGAACGCCCACGCCGAGGCCCGGTAGAGCGCTAAAGCCGCGTCGTAGCGAGCCGGCGGAATCCTCACGACATCCTCCACAAACCACGCGCCTACCGTTTCCAGCGCGACCAGTGCCAAGATGGCAAGCGCAAGGTAGAGCGTCCAGTTGACCGCAAATATCCTTTTCAACCGGTCGCGATCCTGCTCTCCCATCGCATGCGCGAAATAGCGCTGCGTGGCCGAGGCCATTGCGTTCGGGACGAACGCCAGCAGACCGACTACACCACCGACCACGTTGTAGAGTCCATAATCTTCCACCCCCAGAGTGTTGAGCACGAGTCGCACCGTGTAGAGAGACACCCCGACGGTCAGTAGCATCCGACCATAGAGGATCAGTGTGTTCTTCATGATCCGCCCGCTCCGCGACTCACTCATAGAATTAGGAAGTCTCCCAGACGGAGACCACTGCCGGCTCATTCCAAACCAGATCGCTTGCTCTGACCGACCGGCACACCGCATCTGCCCGAGATGCTCCATCGAAAACGCTCGTGGAGCTAAGCTCAGGCACCGCCCTTGCAAATGCCTTGAGATTCAAATCTTTCGCTCCATACATCTCCGAGCGTTGCCAAAATCGCCTCGGCGAGAAATTCAGTCCGACAGCACTACCTCCATGCAACGTCTTGTTCAGGCTCCCAGTTGTCTGTTTCTCATCAGTTGTCTGCTGACCCATGCGCTTGGAGCACAAGCGGCGCTGTGCAATTCGAGAGCTGACGCGCAGGCGAGGACGGTTATGGCGTTTCTGAACAGCATCGACGGCAGCTTCATCCTGGCTGGCCAGCAGGAGAACTACACCAGCACGACCGCCCAGATGGAGCGCATCAGGCAGACTACCGGGAAACTTCCGGCCGTGCGCGGTTTCGACCTGCGCGAGGACGCCATCGACCCGACCGACGAAGCCCGCCGCGCTTGGCACACCCGTGGTCAGATCGTCACGATGTCGTGGCACGCGGGCGCACCTCCTTTGCCGGACTCCTACGACAATTCCATCAAAAGCGTCGAAGGAGGGATCGCAGCGGTCCTGACGCCGGGCACGCCGCAGAACGCAGCCTTCATGCAACGCCTCGACGCCGTCGCCGCGAAACTGGAGCGGCTTCGCCGCTCCGAAGTGCCGGTGCTTTGGCGCCCCTTCCACGAAATGAATGGAGACTGGTTCTGGTGGAGCAAATCGGGCCCGGCCGAGTTCATCCGCCTCTGGCGATTCACCTTCGATTACCTCACGAAGGAAAAACAACTGCACAACCTCATCTGGGTGTGGTCGACCGCCCGGGTGGCCGATCCCGCTTGGTATCCGGGCGACGACGTCGTAGACATTGGCGGGTGCGATACCTACCTGGCCCCCGCTTCTGGAAACGACATGCAGCCTTGGGCGGAGAGCGTCGCCGCGTTGCGCTCCGCCCTGCGCAGCCTCAAACCGATGGCGCTCACCGAAAATGACGTCATTCCTCATCCCACCAAGTTGTTCGAGGCAGGCTACAATTTCATCTGGTTCCTGACTTGGCGGGACGAATGGCTGTCCAAAAACGGAGATCCTCATCTCAAATTGGTCTACAATCATGCCTACGTCATAACTGCGGATGAAATGCCCAATCTCAGAGCGGGAGAAATCACGCGGCCCCGCCCCAGCACCCCGACGCAGCCACCTCAGAGTAACCGCCGCAATCGCAGCGACTAAGAGGCATACTCCTAAGGATTTGCATTTAATTCATGCACCGAGCTGACGCCTCCGCTGCAAATGCTCCCTCACATAGTCGCGAACGGAGTCAGTTAGCGGCATCAAAGGATGATCAAAGCCACTGGCACGGAGCTTCCCAATGTTGGCCTTTGTGAAATACTGATATTTCTCCCGGATCGAGGCCGGCATATCCACGTAATCGATGGCGGCGGAGCGTCCCAACGCCGCAAAAATTGCAGTCGCGAGTTCGTTCCAAGTGTGAGCCTCTCCGGAACCGAGATTATAGAGTCCGGCGGGTTGAGTGGGTGCGAAGGCCAGATGCAGCGTCATCTCCACTGCATCCTTCACATAAAGAAAGTCCCGCTTCTGCTCACCATCCGCATAGTCGGGGCGATGGCTCCGAAACAGTGCCAGGCGACCGGTGCGCTGAATTTCGTGAAATGCTTTGTTCACAAGGGAACGCATATCACCCTTGTGGTCCTCGTTCGGCCCGAAAACATTGAAATACTTGAGGCCTACGATGCGATCCAGCCAACCTTGGCGACTCGCATGCAGGTCGAAAAGATGCTTGGAAAATCCGTAGATGTTTAGAGGCCGCAGAGGCTCAATGGACGCCTTGTCATCCATGCCGGCGCTGCCGTCACCGTAGGTCGCCGCCGAGGAAGCGTAAACAAAACGCGCATCTTGCGCCATTGACCAAACCGCAAGCTCCTTAGTCACCTCGTAGTTGTTGTCTAACAGATAGGAGGCGTCCTTCTCCGTCGTGCTTGAACACGCGCCCAAGTGAAAAATGTGGCTGAACCGGCCGTATGCATCCGCCCGTGCCCGAATACCAGCGCGGAATCGTCCGGCATCCACGATGTCGCTGAACCGCAAACCGACTAGGTTCTGCCATTTTTCCTCCTGCCCGAGGAAATCGGTGACGACAATGTCGGTGTAGCCGCGCCGGTTGAGCGCCCAAATCAGGGCGCTGCCGATGAAGCCGGCACCGCCAGTGACAAGAATCCGAGGTGTTGTGCTGGTCATGAGTATGCAGTTAAGGGATTCACCGAGTTGATCCGTTCCGCCAATTCAGCGGGAGCAACCGTCGCAGCGCCGAGTTTCCCCACCACGACGCCGGCAGCGTAATTTGCCAGCGCGGCCGCTTGCACGGCATCGGCCCCGGCGGCCCTGGCCAAGGCAAAGGTGGCAATCACCGTGTCGCCGGCACCCGAAACATCAAAAACATCGCGGGCCGTGGTCGGCAAATGCTTGGGAGCGGCATTCCCCTCCTGGATGAGCATGCCCGCCTCGCCCAGCGTGACCAACAAACAAGCTGGGGCATGCTCCCGCCGGATCGCGGTGATTGCCTTGATGAGCCTCGGGTGTGACGACGGATCGGAGCCTACCGGTTCATCTGCCATACCCGCCATCTCAAAGGCTTCCTTGCGATTGGGAGTAAGCAGCGCGCACCCTTTCATTTTCAGGCGTCTTGCTGGTTTCGGGTCAATGCAGACCGGAACACCTTCGCGGCGGGCCAAGGAAAGCACGAAATCCATCGTCTCTTGATCAATCACTCCCTTGGCATAGTCGGCCACGATGATTGCATGAGTGCCGCGAACTGCCCGCTGGAGCGCAGCATGCAAACGGCGCCGCGGCACCGGTGCGAGCGGCTGACGACTTTCCCGATCAACCCGGAGCATCTGCTGATGAGTCGCCATGACCCGGGTCTTGATGGTGGTAGGGCGGCTGGGATCCTGAAGCAACCTCGAGACTCCGATCTTCTCGGCCAGCAACGCCTGGCGCAGGTGTTCCGCCGCAAGATCTGCTCCGACCGCTCCAACAAGTTCCGCCCGGCCACCCAGTGCGGCGATGTTGCGAGCCACATTCGCCGCGCCACCGGGCATGAATCGCTCTTCGTGGTGCTCCAGCACCGGAACTGGTGCCTCCGGAGAAATCCTTCTCACATCACCCACAATGTAGTGATCGAGCATGACATCGCCCAATACAACCACACGACACCCCGCCAAACGTGAGATGAGATTGCTCAGGGCGGAAACGCGTCCCGAGTCTGACTGGCCGGCATTCTGTTTTTTCATGCTCAAATTACTCGGTGAACACCGCGTCGATCTGATCCAGCCACGTGTGCAATATCAGCGTGTGAACCTCTTGGATCCTGGCGGTGCTGTCGGACGGCACGATGAGCTCATGATCGCAAAGGCCCCTGGCACGTCCCCCGTTCTTGCCTGCGACCAGGATGGTGCGCACCCCCGAACTGCGCGCCGCAGCAAATGCGGCCAGAATGTTGGCTGAGTTGCCACTCGTGGTGAATGCAACGAGCACATCGTTGGGAGAAGCCAAAGCTGTCACCTGACGAGCGAAGATTTGCTCGAAACCGAAATCGTTGCCGATGCAGGTAAGCGCAGTGACATCCGCATTGAGACACAGCGCCGGGAGCGGGCGGCGCGGATAGTGATACTTGCCTATCAGCTCCTCGCTGAGATGCAGCGCATCCGCGGCGCTGCCGCCGTTTCCGCAGGTCATGATCTTACCTCCTGCCCGCAGGCTGCCGATCAAGGCCTCGCCTGCTTGCTCGATCAACGGCTTGAGCACGCGGGTGTTGTTTAGGACTTCGCAAAGTTCGTCGAAAGCATCCATAAGTTGGGGGTCAGGCGGTTCCGCCGGCGGCAGTAATGCGTCGGATCATCGAAGTTGAGCTGAACCCGGGAAGGAAACCGACAAAGTGAATGCTGGCGCCAATCTCTTCCAGCGCCGAGCGTTCGCCAGCATCCAGAGTCTGAAGAGTGTAGTCGCCAGCTTTGGCATACACATCAGGCCGCAATGCGCGGATTTCGGCGGTCAGCCGGGGCGTGTGGAATATCACGACCGCAGCGGTGCAGGCCAACGCGCTGAGCGCATAGGCTCGCTCCCGTTCTGACTGCACCGGACGCAGTGGACCCTTGAGGCTTCTTACGCTGGCGTCGCCGTTGACCGCGACAAATAGATCGTCGCCCAGGCTGCGCGCCTGCTCCAGGAAATAAATGTGTCCGGCGTGCAGTAGATCGAAGCAGCCGTTCACAAGCACGACCTTCTTGCCGGCACCCGCCAGATCGCTCCTCCGGACGATCGCGTCTTCCAGACTGTAGAGCTTCGGCACATGAAGCTGATCGTTCGTCATACGCGTTCCTCCCCCAACCGGTCGAATCTCTGGAGACGCTGATAAAATTCGCCGAGATCGCGGCAAACCCAAGTGCGGGGACTTTTTTCGGGAGAACCATCAGCAGTCAGCAGCACGCTCCGGACACCAGCGTTATGCCCGGCTTGGACGTCATTCGGGCTGTCGCCCACCATCCACGTCATCGAAGGGTCAAGCTCGTGCCTCTCTATCATCTCGAGAATGAAACGCGGGGAAGGCTTCCGATATACGACCGGCATATCGGGTGCCTCCGGTGCGATGCAGATATCAGTGAACCCTCGGTCCGCCAGTTCCAACAACTCGATCATCCTTGAGTTGCAGCGACGAACGTCTTCGAGACTGAAATATCCGCGACCAACCCCGCTTTGATTAGTGAACAGAAAGAGCAGATAGCCATCTTGCAGCAATTTCGCCAGTATCGCTTTGGCATGGGGCATGAGTTCAACCCCATCTGGATCAGCCAGGTAATGGCGATTGTAGATGAGGGTCCCGTCACGGTCCAAAAAAACAGCCTTCGCACTCATGCAACTGATCGGGGATTTTTTTCGTGAGAGCGATTCGGCGCTGATTTTCGCAACGCGCGATCAATGCAGGAGTTTCACAGAACCACTTTGCTTACCCAAGCTCGGTTTTCGAGATACCAATCTACCGAGCGCTGGAATCCCTCCTCGGGTGGTATCAGCGGCGTCCAACCGAGCAGGCGCCCGGCCTTGGTGATGTCTGCCCACGTCTCCTTAACATCCGCTACGTGGAACGGCTTGCCCTCAATCTTGGCCGACTTGCCGAGCGATTTTTCGATGAAAGCAATTACAGTCTGCAAACTGATCGGATTCCGGCCGCCGCCTAGATTGATGACTTCGTATCCGAGAGGCTTCACGGCGAGTATCGTTCCCCGGACGACGTCATCGACGTAGGTGAAGTCACGAGACTGGGTGCCATCGCCGAACAGCTCGAGCGGCTTGCCCTCGTCAATCCATTTGATAAATCGGAAAACACTCATGTCCGGCCGGCCGGCCGGACCAAACACCGTAAAGTAGCGCACGACGGTGGTATCGATGCCGTAGAGCTTGTGGTAACTGTAGCTCATCAGCTCCGCTGCCTTCTTCGTGGCAGCATAGGGCGAAAGGGGCGTGTTGACGGGCAAATCCTCCGTGAAGGGCATCGGGCAACCCGCGTAGAGGGACGACGTGGAAGCAAGCACCTGCTTCTTCACTTCGTGGCGCCGCATGCATTCCAAGATGTTCAGCGTGCCTTGCGTATTCGTGGAGAGATAAACGTGCGGATTCTCCATCGAATAACGCACTCCGGCGCGCGCCGCTAAATTGAAGACCGCGTCGACTCGGTGCTCCGCAAAGAGCGCCTCTAGGGTTGCGATATTCTCGATGTCGAGGTGACGGAATTGAAAGCGGCGAAAGCTAAACTGCCGAGCATTGGCCCCTCCTCCAGAATACATTGAGTGCTTGGGATCGCTGCCCGCTGCAAATTCTCGCCCGAGCAAGCGGCTCAGCCGATAGTCCTTTAGCCGCACATCATAATAATCATTAAGGTTATCTACCCCGACCACGGTGTGCCCCTGCTCAAGGAGCATCTCTGCCACCCGGGAGGCAATAAACCCTGCGACGCCGGTGACCAAGAATTTCATCTGAAATTCCGTTTAGGCTCCAATTTGAAGTTTAAGACACTCAAAAACGTGCAGAGCCCGGTAAGTCCGGCCCGTGATCCTCTTTGTGACTTTTGCGCCTTTTCGTGGCTAATGTTGCGAGAACTCGCCAAGGCTTCGCCCCGTCGCTTTAATTGGAAGCAACCAACGGATGCTGGACTGTGGTTTTCCGCCATGGGCGGAGGCGGTTGCCGTCAGCCGCCAATTTTCAAAACGGTCCGGGCCAACGGCAGCAGGGTCTTGGCCTTGCTATGCCAGTCAGAAAGAGATTGCAGGCGTGTCTTCAGCTCAGCGGCTTCCGCGCCTTTACCCGGGACGGCCTTGCTGAGCGCTGTCAGTCTCGAGCTGCCGGCTGAGAGCTGCTTCTCGAGCCGACTCTCCAAAAACCGGGCAACCAGTTTGCGCAGCGCCAAGTCGGGCACATAGGCATCCCCGCGGCGCGTGGGGAAGGGCGAGCGCAAGCCATTGCCCGTCTCCCCATCCCCATTCTTGGACCCAGCGTCCGCGTTAACCACTTTCAGGGCTCCGACTTCACGCAAGATCCGCAGGCCCTGGCTTACCGAGCCCTTGCTGATGTCGAGTCGCGCCTCGATCTCGGCAAAGCTGAGCGGCACAGGTGAGGCAAAGACGATGCCGTAGATGGCCGCGACACTCTTGGGCACGCCAAGGAGGTCCGCCGCCGATACAAAGAAATCCACCATCTGCACCTCAAAGGCGACGACGTCCTCAGCACGGTCGCCGGGAATGACGAGCGATGCACCGAAGGAGGTGTCCGCTTCCGCAGGAGCTTTCAGGGTGGTGGCCAAGGGGGTGTATCGCTGGCTAACGCCAAACGATGGCGCGGAGACAAACGACCCGCACTCCGGAGTTCAATTCAAAATGAAGTAAACCTATCACGGCGCGGTGAACCGCCCAAGCTCCACGCTTCAATCTACCCCCTCAACGGGTCTCTGGCCCTCGCCGCTCAGGGTCTAATGACACGCAATCGGAAGAAAAGGTTGGGGGCGCTGGTCGTCGGATAACGGGCGCGCCATGTCTCAACTTCTCCGGTCGCGATTCGCTCATGTGCGACGCCAATTGTCGTCCACTGCGTGAGGTCCGAGGAAACTTCGACTTGGTAAGTCACATCGCTGCAATCCGCGGGGCGCGCATAGGTGAAGTGCCACTCCTCATCGCTGCGCGCAGCGGTGGCGACCGCATGGCCTTCGGCACGATGCGGATCAAGGCCAAGGGCATATTCAGCGAGGTTCGTCCAACCATCGCGGTCCGCATCTGCCGCCACACCCGCCAGCGCGGCATCGTTTAGTTCATCCGTGCTGAATCGCGATTGGCTCCAAACCGTAAACGTGTGGCGGACGACGAGTTCTCGATCAACCGGCGCGGCGGCCAGGTGGTTGCCATCGCCGGATTGCCGCGCCCGGACCACCACCGTGCCCGGCCCTGTTGCCCGCAGCCTGTCGCCTTCCATAATCGCCGGCCCCGCGACGACCTCGTAGCTGACTGGCAATCCGGACGACGCACTGGCACCAAGCGCAATGGTCGATGATAGGTCGGAGACGGGCGCGAGCCCAGGAAACTCGATCGATTGCTCAGCCTGTTCGACCACGAGCAGGGTGCTGATCTGCGCTGGGGCGACCCTCGCGGAGTCCTCCGGCTGGAAACTGGCGGTGAGCAAATAGGTGCCAGCCGACAGGACCACGCCTGCTTGCAGGTCGTATTGCAGGGTGCCGTCCCTGTCCGCGGTAGCCTGCAGGTGTGTCGAACCGAGCGCCGTCCCATACCGCACCGGCTCAGGCGCCGCCCACACCAAGCTCGGCATTTGGCGCTCAACGCGGATGCGGGCGGGCGCGGAGAGAACCCGTCCGCCGGTATTGAGCAGTTCGACATCGTAGACGCCCGCCGAATCCCGATCGGCTTCCGCGATGCTAAAGCTTGGTCCGTTCGCTCCGGCAATGTCCTGACCATCTTTTCTCCATTGGTAGGAGGGCGCGGGCCAGCCTTCGGCCCGCACCGCGAGCACCAGACTTTGCCCAGCTTTAACCATGGTGTCCTGCGGCGGCTCCACCACCCGCGGGGCACGTGGGACCGGGGTGTAAGTGAGCGCTAGGTTACGGTAGGACCCGCTGGCCAAGGCCACCGCCGGAGCGGTGCCGGAAATCCATTGTCCGTATTGGCTGTGGCCCCAACTGGTGACCACCCCATCGGCATCCAAGGCGTTGAGATTATTGTAGGTGCTGCTGATGGCGACGAAGTCATTGCCCGGCGGACATTGGGTCACGCCGTGGCCATCGAAACCCCAGCTGACCAGACTGCCGTCGCGGAGCAGGGCCAAGGTGTGTGCCGAGCCGGGCCCGGTCGCGATCGCTTCAACCAAGCCCAGGCCTGCGGGCAGATCGCCTTGTCCGTTCCCGTTCGAACCCCACGAAACAATCCCTCCCTCTGCAGTCAGTGCAACACTGTGCGCTCCACCGCAGGCCACCGCCACCACGTTGGTCAGTCCCTCCGGGAGTTGGATTTGGCCCGATGAGTTGCTGCCCCAAGCAAAGACCCGACCCTCGCTATTCACGGCGAGGGCGTGGCTATTGCCTGCCGCCATGGACACGATGACTCCCATCCCCACAGGCACGATGCACTGCCCATCGGTATTGTCGCCCCAGGCTACGAGCGTGCCGTCCTTGCGCAGCGCGAGACTGAAATCGCCGCCGCAGGCCACCGCCACGACGTCCGCCAGCCCGGGCGGCACGTCGCATTGCCCGAAATCGTTCATTCCCCAGGCGAACACCGTGCCATCGTGCCGCAGGGCGAGGTTGTGCCAGTTGCCGGCCGCGAGCTGGGCGACATCGCGCAGATCGCCCGGCACGGTGTTCTCACTGTTGCGGGCCAAGCCGGCGACGACGACTTGGGCCCCGGGGTAGGAGACACTCAGAAATGCCGGCGCGGAACGCACGCGACCGGCAGCGTTCATTGCCTCGACAAAATACCAACCGGCGTCGGGCCGACCTCCCGAACTCACGGTCAATTCTGGTCCGGTCGCCCCAACGATAGGTCTACCATTGCGATACCACTGGTAAGTGGGCGCCGGCACCCCCAAGGCCCGAGCACTGAGACGAGCCGATTTTCCGGCTTCGACCCAGAGACTCTCGGGTTGGACGGCGAAGACCGGGGTAAGCGGGACCGTGGAAACGGTGAGATCAATCGGGGCACCGTTCGCGGATCCGAACTGGTTAGTCACTCGCAGGTGATAGCTGCCCGCATCGGCCGGACCCACCTCGCGAACCTCTAGGTGCGCTGTGGTCGCCCCGGCTATCCGATCCCCGTTCACCACCGCGACACCATCCTTGAACCACTGAAGATAGAGCGGTGCCTGACCGTCCACTCGAGCCGAGAAAGTCGCCGTGGCACCAAGGAGAACCGACCTGCTGTCATCGGTCTCATACACTCTGGGCGGTGAAGGAACGGCGGGATGCACCACGAATTCACGGGTCGTGGAGCCCTGGGGATTGGTCAGGATGAGCGAGTAGCGGCCGGCACCGGTTTCACTCTCTTCCGTGACAAACAACTCAGGACCGTTGGCACCGGGAAGCAGCTGTCCATCCCGTTGCCATTGGTAACTCACGGGGCCGTCGCTGGCGACTGACACGCCCAGGCGCACTGCACCGCCACGCGGTAGCACGGGTTCACCTTCCGAAGCCTGCACCACAATCGGTGGGGCCGGCGCCGCCGCTTCCTCGACCCACTCCAAGACGAGCACCGGGCGGCGCTGAAAATACGGGTCGTTGCTCGAGGCGAGTTCGGGTTGGTAATTGGTGGTGGCCCGCAGGATGAGGCCAAAATTCTCGCGGGCACCCGCGCGCCACTCGTTGAAAATTCCGGTGATGTCGTAAGCGAGTTGGCTATCGATCGCGAAATACTCGTGCACCGGGCTGCCAAAATCGATCGCCCCAGGCACTCGCGTCCAACTCGTCGTGCTGCCGCTGGGAATGCTGATGTCGCGATCGGGTAGCATCAGCTTCACGGCACCGCGCTGGTTTGTCGTGTGGAAGCGCAATTGCGCCGAGCGAACCTGCCGGGGCATCGTCTGCAGGACGTAATCCGGAATCTTCAGATAGGCGTCGGCGTAGCTATCCGAGAGACCAGGGCGCGGGGCGGGGGCAAAGACCATCCGCAAGAACATCCCGTTATCGATGATGTAGCGGTCGTTCTCGAACGAGGCTTGGTAGCCGTCCTCGACGAAGCCACCGCCCAGCTTCAACTCCACCCGCCGCGAACGCTCCTCCTCGGTCGAGCTCGCCAGACGACTACGAATGCGGGCCACGCGTTGGTAATGATCGACCATACTGGTGCGAGCGGCAGGCCCTTGGCTGTTGTTCGGCATCCACCCCAGAAATTCCTCGGTGGGATCGAGGGTCAAAGTCGAGTTGACGCGCTCCTGCGGAGCGAAGGCCGTGTGCTCAAAACGCGCATCCGCTTTCTCGAGCAACCGGCCCACACTTGGCGAGCTGATGGCGATGCGGCCCAAGCCGGCGGGCTTCTCGACGATCAGGGTCTTTGGTGCGGTGATGGTCGCCGTCGGGACAAAGTTCGGCCTAAGATGCCTGTCGCCCGTCACGGTGAAGACGTAAGGATTTTCAGTGAGCGCCGATTCGCCCCAATTGAGCAGCGAGTAGCCGCCGCTCGGCACGGCGATGGCCGTCACGGTTTGGCCCGCCCGAAACACCAGCCGCCCGTCAGAAATTTCCGGCTCCGGGTCGAAGGTCACGGTGCCGGTGCTAGCCTCCACGACCGTGATCACGTGATAGACTGAACCCGCTGCCGGCATCACCGACACCGTCTTTTCGTAGCGCGTCTCGTTGCCCGGCACGCCGCGATAGGCAAAGACCGTAACCGGCGTTGGCTGGACCATGACGGACGTCGCGGTGCCGCGACCGTCGGCGGCGAGGGAAAGCAGGCCGGAATTCGAGCTATCCCAGCGAGTGGAATTGATGACGAGAGCGCTTCCGTCCGGCTGCGCTTCCCGCAAGGTAAAGGTGCCGGTCGATCCCGCCGACATGATGCCGGGGCCATCGATAAAGATTGTGCCCGCACCGGCCGGTGGTGCCTGCGCATGGCGCACCACGACCGACGCGGTGGCCAAACGAACGACACCGCCGAGTTCATAGCCCGCAGCCAAGGTCGCGATTGCGTCACCATTCACCGCTCCGACAGACAGGAAGCCGCCGCCACTGACTTGGGCGCCCGGCAGGCCGGAAACTGACCAGACAGCAGGCACTGCAGCTACCGAGCCATCCGCAAACGTGGCCATAGCCGAAAACTGAGCCGCCGTGCCTTCAGGCAACGACCCAGGGCCGGTGATCGTCAACGACTGCAGTTCGGCTCTCGCTTCCACAACCTCGAATGTTCGCGGCGCCGAAACCAAAGTCCCATTGTGCACCCGCACCTGCCAAGTCGCGGCTTCGGTTCCGACAGCGACCTCATAGCGCAGCTCAGTCGGACTGACGTAGATGGGAACTCGATCGATGTAGGCGTTGGTCCCATCGAAGAAAAATAGGCGGGAGAGGCTCGTGAAGCCGGTTCCCTGCAAGACAATCATTTGTCGTTCACCGTTCGGCGCCGTGCGCAACTTAGACGGCAGGATAGAGAAAATCTCCGGCTCGGAATTACCCTTCACCACCTCGAGCCGAGTCCAAGCGCTGCCCGCTGCCCTGATGGTTGCGTCATGCAAACTCGTGATCAAATCAAGCCGCGCTGGAAGGCTCGCCAGCTCCGCTAGTTCATCGACCGCCTCTTGAAGCGCATCTCTCGTAATGCGCCCCCCTAGCTTGTAGATTAAGGCGTCGAGGAACGCTTCGTCGTTCACCGCCATTTGCGCCATCGCCAAGATTGCGCCCGGAAAATCGTGACTCGTTATCGCGATCCAAAGGTCGCTCGTTCCTGTCTCGTCGATTTCCGCCAAGAACGGAAGAATCATTTCCGGGATGTGCCCCGCTACTCCGAGCAGCCCCTCGTTGAAAAAATCCCAGTGAAGCTCGTGACTGAAAAATCCCCGCATTATGAGATCGATCAGCAGCGAATAGCGCAGCGCCCATAATTTGGGATCGCTCACCGGCACTCCCCACAATCCGGTGGAGGTCGTTACGTTCAGCCTCAGGCTGCTGCCCACCGGCATGGCAAAATTCTCGAACTGCTTGTCCGCTCCAGGGCCGAGCAGATAAACCCATTCCGGAAGGAACACGCTCGAGGAGGGATCGACCTCCACGTAGATCCATGTTCCCGACAGATTTTGGATGTGCAGCGTGCCGACCAACGCGTCGCCCTCAACGCGCCGAGTCGCGGCTGCCAGATAGCAGGCGATGACCGCATTATCCTCACCGCTGCGTCGGATCGTCAGCGGTTGGCTCGTTCCGGTGGATTGCGCCTCCGCCAATCCTGCCGAAAAAAGCGACAGGAGAAAGCAACCTAGGAACCAAAATCGGGATACGCCTCCCGAGAAGATGCGATGCGCGTAAAGGCGATCTGCCCGCGCATGCCGCCCTGCTCCGCCGGCAACCCCAAGTTGCGGCGGCGAGCTGGAGCAGCCCTTAGGTCGGGGTGATGGCGTCGTTTTCACCGGGGATGGATGAGAATATCGGCGGACGATTTCGTGACATGGGTCGGTGAGATGACGGATGGCTGACGTGCGCCGATGGAGTGCTCACTTCCGCAAAACGGCGACTGCTTCGAACTCTATCGATATCGCCTCAGAACGGTGTTGCACGTCAATTTCCGGTCTACGGCGTGCTGGGCTGAAAACACGTGGCGCTACCGCCAGTGCTCAAACAAAGAGCGAACCATTCGGCCAGACCGTCAGCGTAAGTTCCCCTTTCTGTAAGGCCCCACGAAAACACGCGCGGCGCCGGGCTTCGCCCCTCTCCTCGCGTTCCTCCCTGCCCTGCCGCCGGAGGCAGCATGTCCATCGTTTGTTGGGTATGCACACCTGAAAGCCGGAGCCCGTTTGCTTCGCCCTTCACTTGCCTCCGGCCCGTTACTTTGTCCGCCCGAACCCTTCCTCAATCCACGGCGAACCGGGCCATCGGTGGTTGCACCACGCTTCTCTGCCCGGGGGCAGGCCGCAGCACCGCCAAAAAACTCCGCCCCCGAGCAACCAACCAATGATAACTCCCTCACCTCTCCCTGAGGCGCCGGCCAAACTCGTGGCGGCCTACGCCCAACTCATCCGCTACGCGATCGCCGACGACGAAGCACCCAGCCAAGTCGAACTGATCCGCGGCGAAGACGACTCCGAGTCGACCGTGATCCACAAGGGTGCGGTCACGCTCACGCAAAAGCTCACCGTGTTGCTCGATGACGATGACTCGATGGCGGGCTTCCTCCGCGCCTTCGCCGAAGTCTACGGCTTGCCCAAGCTGACGCTCCAGCAAGGCGTCTTCTTTGTTCTCCTCATGGAGCAGACCGACGACCTCGCCGTGGCGCGCCACCACGACTTGCCGCTCAACGTTTACCCGGAGGGCGGCGTGTGGACCTTCCTCTCAGGGTATTCGGCGCTGTGGACCGGCGAATTCTGGCGTATTTACCTCGGATGCAATTCGACCCAAGACGCCCCCAGCTTGGAAAGCGCCGTCGCGCTCGCGCACGAGCTGCGCAAGGCGAACCCCAACCCGCTCCTCGCCGAAGACGACGAGGAAAACTCCTGATTCACTCCTCCCCAAAGGCCGGCCCGCCCAACGAGGTGCTCGCATCCCGCAGCACTCTCAAAGGTGGGCCGGCCTTTT
This sequence comes from uncultured Opitutaceae bacterium, assembly GCA_964475035.1. Taxonomy (GTDB): domain Bacteria; phylum Verrucomicrobiota; class Verrucomicrobiia; order Opitutales; family Opitutaceae; genus Didemnitutus. The sequence goes on from CAYYVB010000006.1 coordinate 28,849, forward strand.
TCTTTTCCAGCGCCCCCTCTCTCATGAGCACCTTTACCTTCGCCCTTCTCCTGTGCGGTAGCCCGAAGAGCACCGCCGCCCCTCTGGGCGCCCTCGCGAGCACCACCGATCTTTACTCGCTGGATTGCCCGACCGTGCGCTTGCCCGACCTCGAGCGACTGCCGCTCCTGCCGGCCAACCAGCACCCGCTCCTCGTCCTCTCGACGGTCCGCAACCACACCCACCTCACCTACCTCGAGGACCTGCTCGCCCACGACGGCATCGACAGCGTCACCGTCTGGGCAGAGCCGCACCTGCCCACAGACCTCACGGCTCCCTTTCATCCGAGTGAACTCCAGTTCACGACCCACCTGCCTCAGTCCACTCCTTCCTCCGCACCGCATCGGCTCGACCCGCAGCGTCTCATCCAAGCAGTCCGCACGGCAGGTCGCCTGCGAGCCTCCAAGTGCGTGCACATCGAGGTGCCCTTGGGAGAGCTGACCTTGGTCGTTCCCTCGCCCGCACAGAAAACGGACGCCGACACCAGTCTCGCCGAAGCCAAGGCCCTCGGTGCTCTCTACTGCCAACATTACAATCGAGAGATCCCGCGGGAGTGCTGCCACTGCGGCACACCGGGTGCGCTCGATGACACCTGCCTCGCCTGTGGGCAGAGCCCGCGGCTGCGCAGTCAAGTTCTCCACGCCGACGAGCAAGGCTACCGCATCTACGTCGATCCGTTCGAGGTTGGCGCGGTGCGCACCCTGTGCATCGCCAACCACCCGAATGCCGCGAACGTCGTGTTGGTTTGCGAGGGCTCGCGCATCGGCGCGTTCGTGCCGATGCGCTCGAAGCGCGGCACGCTGCTGCGACTGCTGCAAAACGGCTTCACGGTGACGGGCTCCTCCGCGGCCGAATACGTTCTCATCGCTGAGGCGCTCTTCGCTGACGGGGCGGAGGCCCTCGCGGCGCTTGAGCAGCTCGCCACGACGCCGCTCCCGGAGGCGGTCCTCGTGTAACACGCCGCGCCCACAATGCGGCCCGCTCCGACATTTCGCCGGAGCGGGCCGCCAAGGCGCAAATCGAACCAGCCGACCCGACTCACCTAAACTCTATCCCTTTTCTCCATGTCATTTAGCATTTTCACTCCCCAAGACGGCGGCACCGGCCTCACGCAAGGTGCCCCAGTCGCCCGCCCCAAGCTCCTCAGCGACCTCCATGATTTCCTCACTCGCTGTGGATCGCTGCCGGACAACCTCTCGAAGCTGCGCGCCTGCGAACAACAATTTGCGGCGCTCGCCCCGCTCATCACAGCGGGCACCACCGCTACCCTCGCCGGCGGCATTTTGCTCGCGCTCAATCGCGAGCAGAAACTCTTTCTCGCCGAGGTTGACGCGAACGGCAAATCCCTCGCGAAAAACGCGGGCGCCTATGAGACACGCTTGATCCAGGAGTTTGGCCTCGCCCGGTCGAAGTCCAGTTTGTCGAAGAACCGGCGCGGAGGTCACATCTATCTAGAGTTGCTGCGGCGCGACCTGCCGACGCCCCACGCAGCCGAACCGCTCATCCAACTGCTGCGCGTGCATCCCGACGACGCAAAAGCGGCCGCTGACGCGATCGCGGAGCTCGCCCAGGGCGCGCGCACCTTTCCGCCGCCGTGGGGCATCAGCGACTACGTCGAAAAACACGCTCCCAAATGCTCCGGAGCGAAGGCGCCCAAACTGGACCCCCAAGAGGTAATCGGCACGTGCGAGCGAGCGCTGCGCGTGATCACGGGGCAGGACGCTGAAGCTCTCGCCGCCCGCGACGATCTCAACCGTCTGCTCGTTCAATCGCGCAAACAAAAGACCCAGCAGGAGGGACAGGAGAAAAAGAACGCGGACAAAAAGTCCGCGAAACAGGCGCCGAGGAAGAAGCACCAGAAGGACGCCCCCGCGGAAACGCCGGGAGCGCAGGAGAAGCCGCACCTCCCGCACGTGAAGCCCACCTCGGCGAGCGCCGGCATTGTCCTCGTCGAACGCCACGGGGCCGAGCTGCGCGCGACGCTCACGGCGCGCAACGACGGGATGTTCGCTGCCTACAAGGCCTACCTCCAAACGCGCAAAATCGCGCAGATCCCCTGGCGATTCGCGGAAGGCATCCACTGCGACGGCCACCCGAAGGGCAAGGGAGTCGATCGCTGCGAGTTCGCCACCGAGGCCGAGGCCCTCACGGAGATGAGTGCTTTGGTGGAATGGGCCCGCCGGGAGCAAAACCTCGAAGGCGACCACGCCGTCGCGTAGCCATGGCTCGTCGACGTCACACGGGGCCGTCCACCCGCGAACTCATCGCGCAAAGCGACGGGGAGCTCTACTTCGCGGGCGTGCCGGGGGCGTTCTGCCCGCGCGACTTGTTCGCCGGCGCGGCGGAACTCCTCGGGCACACGCTGCCGAGTCCGTCGCGTTTCGAGCCGGCCGCAGCACTGGAAGATTTCGCGGCACATCTGCCCCCGGCATCCGTCGCCGACCCCGTCGCGCCGAGCACGGCGGCACACCTGTTGCTGCCCGGTTATCAGGTGCCGGCAAACGCGGAGCGGCTCGAGCGCGAGCTCACCCGGGTTGACGACATCCCGATCACCGACGGGGCCGGTCGGCTCTTTCGCTTCGCCACTCACTTGGTCGGGTGGACGGGCAACGACGCCCGCTGCGACCAACTGACCGAGCTCCTCGGCAAGCTCGCCCTCGAGCGCATCTGCCGCGAGGAAGCGTGGCGAAACATCGCGGTCAAAATCGACGGACAACTCCGTCCGCTCTTCCATAGCGGCAACCACTTCGTCTCCGAAATGCTCCGCATGCGGGAGCGCTGCCCGAAAAAATCCCGCGTAAGTCACATCCGCAACTCCGCCCGGCTCTGGCTCCAGCTCCACAGTCGCGGGCTGCCCGTGCCCATGAACTTGCGTTGGCTTGAGTGCTTTGGCCGGCACCCGAATGCGATCCCGACTTATGCGACACTCGTGCAATCGCTTGGGGGCCGCCTCCCGAGCGCCCAGCAAATGCAAGCTGCCGCCGCCCAAATGAGGGCCGAACACGCGACCGCTCTCGCGGCCGCCGGCGAGCATTCCCCCGGTAGCACTCATCCGAGGCCGCTTTCCATGGAGGAGAAAAAGCGCGCTCTGCGACAGGGCATTCGCAGCTACATCGCCGCAAACCACAACGATCCCTTTCTCGAGTCCCTGATCGCCCAGCACGATCAACTGGAGGATGCCGACGACGAAGACGCAGTCGTCGAAGACACCCCGTCGTTCCTGCCGCGTTATCCAGCCGGATTGCCTTCTCCGTTCGAATTCTCGGAGACCGAGGAGGCCGGCAGCGTGATGCTCCACCTCACGATCGCACCGCTGCCGGATCCGGTGCCTTATCGGATGAGGTCCTCAATCAACGATCATCCGGACTGGAGTTTCACCGCCCACCCCGACGGGGGCGGGGGCGGCGTTCTCCACATCCCGCTCTCACTACATCCTCTCAGAGCGAATGAGCAACGCTCCCAGGCTTACTCGTGGGCGACGAATCTCTGTCTCGAACTCGTGGCCCCACTGCCCCGCGGGGTTAAGCCCCGACCGCGCACCTTGGTGCCCCCGTCCCCGGCTCCTTTGCCCGCACAAACATGAAAATCCTCGCCCATCCTTACTGGACTTTGCACGCGTGCGGACGACTCGTCGCCTACTTCGTTGCCTTCACCCTGCGCAGCCACCGCTACCTCACCGACATCATGGCCGAGTTCGTCGGTGTGACCAACACCTACGCTCTCGAAGCCGCCGCCGAACGACATTGGCTCGCACTCCGCGATCCTCTCGCGGCCATTGCCGTGCATTTCTACGGCGGCAGTGTGCACGGCGCGCACCTCAGCCGCGAAGAGATTCGCCGGTGGATCGGCTGCGTCATCGACGCGCTCGGGCTCACCGAAGCGATCTGGGCAATTCACTTTTCACTCGGAGGACGCGTCGATTTTCACCTTCTCTCAGCCAATGCGCGCCGCGGGGGACGCGCCCTTCACACGTGGGACCTGCCAGCGTGCGTGCAGGAGGCCGCTCGCCAGGCGACCGAAATGCTCAACGCCAAACGCCTCAGAGAGGGCCGCGTTCCCATCGGCAATATTTCTCTCCGAGGCTATGTCTACTACCCCGACCTGCGCGTGGAGCCGCTCGCACCCGCGCCGCACCAGCAGCACGAGGTGCCGCCCTCCGCACCCGAGAGCGTTCCCCCGCCCGCCC
>CAYYVB010000007.1:0-8026 GCA_964475035.1 uncultured Opitutaceae bacterium
ACTCACCGGACTCGACCTCAACCCTGTCGAGTTGAAGCCATGAAATCGCATCCTTGGTATCTCATCGCTCTGGCGGGTTCGGTTTTGTTCATATCCGGATGTAGCAAGAAGGGTAAAGGCGATAGCCACGCCGGTCACGACCACGACGCCCATGCCCACGAGGAAACTCCTTCGGGCGGGGCAACCGAAACTTCCTTTAGAGAAGGCACCGGCCTCTTGTTCCCCGAAGAGACTCGGCGAGCGATCGGCCTCACAACAACCGAAGTGACCGAACACACTTTGCCGATCACCGTGTCGGTGACTGCACAGGTGTTCGACGCCGGGCCGCCTGCACTGGCCACCGCCAGCGTGCCGCTGGCGCAAGCCGAGGTGCTCGCCGGCAAGACGATCTCTGGCGGCAAAATCGTGCGTATTGATCGGACCGCTGCTTCCGTCACCGGGGAGGCGGAATTGATCCTCGCGTTGGATTCACCGAACGCGCGAGGCGACTTTGTTACCCCTACGCTCACGGCGCAGACGCCTTCACCGGTAGTGGTTATTCCGCGCTCAGCACTGCTGCGCACGACGACTGGCACTTTCGCATATGTGGCCAACGGCTCTGCCTTTCTGCGGACACCCGTGTCGGTCGGCGTAACGTCTGCCGATGGCATTGAAATCACGGACGGCCTCTATGCTGGCGACATCGTCGTCACTCAGCCCGTTGAACAACTCTGGCTGGCGGAGCTGCGCTTCACCAAGGGCGGCGGCCACGCTCACTAACACCAAATCTCTTTACCACCGTGTTGGATCGTATCCTAGAATTCTCCGTGCGTCAGCGCGCCTTCGTCGCGCTAGCCACGCTCATCCTTATAGGCGTGGGTGTATGGTCGGCTTTGCGGCTGCCTATCGACGCTCAGCCCGACATCACCAACGTCCAGGTTCAGGTGAACACTGCCGTGCCGGCGTTTGCTCCCGAGGAAATCGAGCAGCTCGTCACGTTTCCTTTGGAAAACGAACTCGCCGGCATCCCCGGCATGACGGAACTGCGCTCGCAGTCGAAATTCGGTCTCTCGCAAGTCACTTTGGTCTTTGCCGATGGCACCGATCTCTACCGCGCGCGTCAGCTCGTCGCCGAGCGACTACAGAACGTAGGCGACGATTTGCCTACAGGCATCACGCCGAGGCTCGCCCCAATTACGACCGGCCTGGGTGAAATATATTACTACGTCCTGGACTATGCTCCGGACGCTCCCAACAAGCCTGCCACGCGGGCGGAGCAACTCATGGAGCTGAAACTCATCCATGATTTCGTGCTCAAGCCGCGACTGCGTTCGACGCCCGGCATCGCCGAGGTAAATGCCTCCGGTGGCTACGAAAAGCAGATCGTCGTTTCCCCTGATCCTGCACGACTGCGCGCGGTCGGCCTGACCTTCTCGGAAGTCGCCGAGGTGCTCGCCGAAAACGTCGAGAACGCGGGCGGCTCCGTGCTCCAGCTCGGAGGCGAACAAGTCACCGTGCGAGCAGCGGGTCGTGTAAACACGATGGAGGAAATCGCTAACCTGCCGCTCAAGTTCACCGGTCGTGCCGATGTGCTCAAAGTGCGCGATGTCGCCACGGTGGCAGTCGGCTCGTCCGTGCGCACCGGCTCCGCCACCTACAATGGACAAGAATCGGTGCTCGGTGCGGCTCTGATGCTCGCAGGCGAAAACAGTCGGCTGGTTGCGAAGGCCGTCGGCGAAAAGCTGGCCGAGATTCAGGAAAAGCTACCGGCAGGCGTTATGATAACCCCGGTGTATGATCGCACGGTTTTGGTGGACGATGTGATCTGGACAGTCGAGAAGAACCTCTTCGAGGGCGCCATCCTGGTCGTGGTCGTTCTCCTTCTGCTCCTCGGCAACTGGCGCGCAGCCATCATCGTATCGCTCGCGATTCCGCTATCGTTGCTGTTCGCGATGACCGGGATGGTGCAAAGCCGCATTTCCGGCAATCTGCTGAGCCTGGGTGCCATTGACTTCGGCCTCATCGTGGACGGCGCGGTGGTCATGGTGGAAAACATCATCCGCCACCTCGCCGAAAAGCAGCACAAACTCGGCCGACGCTTGGATGCACGAGAGCGGGCGCACGAAGTATTGGTCGCCGCGAAGGAGGTCGTGAGTCCGATGTTCTTCGGCGTCCTTATCATCACGGTCGTCTATGTGCCGATTCTTGCGCTCACCGGCATCGAAGGAAAGATGTTCCGTCCGATGGCGCTTACCGTAATGTTCGCGCTGATTGGGGCACTTGTGCTGGCGCTCACCCTCATGCCCGCACTTTGCACCTGGTTCCTCGGAGGCAAGATCCAAGAAAAAGACGCCTGGCTGGTGCGGTTGGCCAAGCGTGTTTATATCCCGGTGCTCCGCTTCGCGCTCAACTATCGGGCCGTCGTGATTGCAGCCGTCGCCGCCGTATTCGCGCTCGCCATGTGGACCTACTCGCGACTCGGTGCGGAGTTTGTGCCGCAGCTCGACGAGGGCTCGTTCGCGACGCACATGATCCGGACCACGAGCATCGGCCTCGATGCGTCCATCGATATGCAGCAACGCTCGGAGAAGGTCCTGTTGGAGAAGTTTCCGGAGGTAAGCTACACCTTTAGTCGGATTGGCACCGCCGAGGTCGCCACCGACCCGATGGGAGTCAACGTGGCCGATTGCTACATCTTCTTCAAACCCGAGGAGGGGTGGCGCAAGATCGACGGTCGCACGATCACCAAGGACGAGCTGGCCAACCTGATGTCGGCCGAACTCTCCATGCAGTTGCCGGGGCAGGCTTACCTGTTCAGCCAACCGATCGAGATGCGCTTCAACGAAATTCTGGAAGGCACACGTGCTGACATTGCCGTGAAAGTTTTCGGCGAGGATTTTGACCAAATCGAACGCATTGCAGGCGAAGCCCGCGAAATCCTCGAACGAGTTCCCGGAGCAGCCGACGTGGAATTCGATGCTCTCGGCAAGGCTCCGATGCTGGAAATCATTCCTGATCGAACGGCGCTCACTCGCTACAATCTTCACGCGGGCGAAATCAATCGCGTGGTCGCGGCTGCCTTGGCTGGCCAGGAAGCTGGACGCCTGATCGAGGGCAACCGTCGCTATGACTTAGTTGTTCGCCTACAGGAAAAAGATCGCGTCGATCTCGACGTGCTCAAGCGCCTGCCCGTGCGCACGGATGATGGCGGCATGCTGACGCTCGGGCAAGTGGCCGAGCTGCGCTTTACGGAACAAGTCGCGGCAGTAACGCGAGAATTCGGTCAGAGACGCGCGGCAATCATGATCAATCTTCGCGGTCGCGACGTGGCTTCATTCGTCACCGAAGCGCAGGAGAAGCTCGACGCTGAGCTGACGTTGCCGTCCGGCTACACCATCGAGTTTGGGGGCCAGTTCAAGAACCTCATGGAGGCCAAGGCCCGCCTCGCTTACGTCGTGCCCGCAGCGTTGGTGCTGATCTTTATCCTGATCTTTTTCACGCTGCACAGCTTTAGGCAGACGGTGCTGGTTTTCCTGGCGGTGCCACTCGCAGTGACCGGCGGCGTCTTCTCCCTCGCGCTGCGTGACCTGCCGTTTTCGATCTCCGCAGCAGTCGGCTTTATCGCCCTCTCCGGCATCGCGGTCCTGAACGGACTTATGATCATTACGTTCTTCAATCAGCTCCGCGAGCAAGGCGCCGATTTGAAGACAGCAGTGTGGGATGGCTCGCTGCTACGGCTTCGTCCGAAGTTGATGACCGCTTTGGTGGCCTCGCTCGGTTTCGTTCCAATGGCCATCAGCACCGGCTCTGGTGCAGAAGTCCAGCGTCCGCTCGCGACTGTAGTTATCGGAGGAATCATTACCTCCACGTTCCTCACGCTTGTCCTGCTGCCCACGCTTTATGCGTGGGTAGAGCGTGATCGTAGAACCGAGGCTCGTCCTCCCAAACCGGCTCCCAGCGATGCAGAGCAGGCGTGATCTCCTTTCGGCCGGGCTCACCCGACTCGAATTCAGCCCATGCGGGCAAAAACCACCAAAAATTAAATTGAACCGTTACCTATGAAAAACATCCGAAAACTGATCCTCACCGCAACCGCGCTGCTCGCCACGGCTGTAGCGTTCGCTGCCAAACCGATTCCCGGTCCGAAAGGCGGAAAAATCGTCACCACGCAAGCGCCGCATGTGGAGTTTTTTGTCGCTCCGGATCGCAGCGTGATCGTGTCCTTCTATGACAAAGACCTCAAGCCTGTCGCTCCCAGCAGCCAAGTGGTTTCGGCAGTCGCCGAAGCTGAGACAGGCAGGGCCAACCTCGCCTTTGCCGCCAAGGATGGCGCGTTGGTTTCCACGAGTCCTTTGCCGGAGGGCGATGGCTATCGGGTCGTCCTACAAGTCCGCGATACCGCTCAAGCTCGACCCACGAACTACCGTATCGAGTATCACGATGAGGTCTGCGACGAATGTAAACGCGCCGAATATGCCTGTGTGTGCGAAGGGGACCACGGCCATAACCATTGAGCGTCATGAAGGCCGTCGTAGCATTCATTCGTCCCTCGAAAGAAGAGGCTGTCCGCGAGGCTCTTCATAACCTGCCTGCCGTCACCGGAGCGTCCTTCGTTGACGTGCGGGGTTTTGGGCGCGGTCGTGGGCACGATCACGCCCGCGTTTCAATTGATGAGGCTGTTGTAGGCACAAAGCCCCAGGTGCGCGTGGATGTCATGGCTCCCGACGAGAATGCTGAAGCGATTGGTCACGCGATTGCCGAGGCAGCTCACACTGGAAATCGCGGCGATGGCAAAGTGTATATTCTTCCTGCTGAATCAGCCCTGCGAATTAGCACAGGAGAAACAGGAGTCCGTGCTGTCTAGGACAAAGACCTAAATCACCTCGCGCGGTCGTCGGCCCACGGCGGCCGCGTCGAGGTCCTAGCCTCACTGCCATGCCTATCGGCCAAGTTCTTCCCCTGCCTCCGGATCAAGGTCCCTCTTCGCGGTTTGCGCGCTGGCGAAAACCAATCAGCTGGCTTTTGGCCGTCACCTTTATCGGGTTGCTTATCTTGACCACTTCACCGGGCAGCCCCTCCTGGGTGTTGGCAGTTGAGATGATCGGACTGCTCCTGGTTAGTGCTGCGGTCCTCGGCCGAGTGTGGTGTGCTCTCTATATCGCCGGAAGGAAGAACACCGAACTGTGTCGTGACGGCCCATATTCCATCTGTCGAAATCCGCTCTATGTATTGTCTTTTATTGGCGCGTTAGGTCTTTCACTCGTCGCAAGGTCGTTGGCATTAGGCCTGATCCTCATCCCGATCTTCTGGATTTATCATCACTTTGTTATCAAGGCTGAGGAGGCGAAATTACAGCAATTATTCGGAGGCGCTTATGAGCAGTATTGCCGTAAAGTTCCAAGGCTTTGGCCGCGGCTCCGACTTTACTGGTCGCGAACCAGCTTCACCATTGATCCACGCGTTATCGGACGCGCTCTTTCGGAAGTAGCTTGGTTCTTGGTAGCGGTAACGCTCCTCGAAATTGTTGAGCACGCTCGTGGTGCTTCACTCGGAGAAGCTACTCTCCCGATTATTTTTTCCTGGCCGTTCTGAAACGGGTAGCTGCCATGAAATTCTTTCGTCCAATGATAATTGCGACAGTGGCCGCTGTATCAATCGGGGCATCCGCTTCGATCAAGGCTGCTGATGAGAGGAAACTCTATGAGTTGCCAGAAGCCGGAGTAAACTTGGAGCGCCAAAATGGCGGCTGGATCAACGTCCAGACCTCCGGGGCGCAGATGGTGGTGAGATTCTTCGAGGCAGAGAAGAAGCCTGTCTCGCCGGATGTGATGCGCGCCACGGCCCGGTTTCGATACGCGGCCAAATCCAACATCGCCCGGACAGTGCTGAATCGCGAAGGCGACACGCTTGTATCTCCGAACAACGTGCGTCCCCCGCACAACTTTTTTGTGACGCTTACGCTACTGCGTGGGGGCGACGAGGCCACGGCGACCGAGGTATTCAATTTCAAATTCCCTTAATCGTGTCGGACCACCTCCAATGCTCGGACGGGCCATCACCGTTATGAACGTTCTCGTGGCATTCATCGCGTCTGCTTCCGGTGCCTTAACGGCCACGGCTGCGGTCGCTCCGTCGCAATCCGTGCCCGACCGGCTTGATTTACCGACCGCGATTTCGTTCGCGCTCGAAAATAATTTCTCGATTCGTCAGGCACGGGAACGAATTCGTGCGCAAGAGGGCGTTGTCACGACTGTGACCGCCGCCGCGCTGCCGAGCGTATCCGCCGCCGGCAGTTATCAACGCAGCGACATGCAGAGTATTGTCTCTGGCTCATCAGGCGTTCCCCTTTTCGTGCCGGCTGGACCGTCGTGGCGAATGACTTTGACTGCGACCCAAGCACTTTTTGCCGGCGGCGGAATCCGCGCGTCTATTCGCAGCGCCGACCTTGCCCGCGAAGCTGCGATTCTCGATCTTCAGGCCACAATCAACGATACGTTGCTGGAAGTTCGCAGGCGATTCTACAATGTCTTGCTCGCGCGCGAGCAGGTCAAAGTGCAGGAACAAAACCTCGGCCTGCTCCAGAATCAACTGCACTACGCGACCGTAAAGGCGCAGGTCGGTGTAGCGACCGATTTCGAGCGGCTTCGTGCGGAGGTCGCGGTGGCGAATGCCCAGGTGCCGCTCATTCGAGCGCGCAATGACCTGCGCCTTGCGGTTGAAGAGGTGCGCCGCGTGCTCGGGTTCGCGGATCGCGAGCCGGACACGCTGCGCAAGGTCCCGGAGTTCCACGGTTCGCTTGAGATTCGGCCTGAGACCTTCGATCTCGTGGCGGCGTTTTCAGCCGCACAGGAAAATCGACCCGAGATCAAGCGGCTCGGGAAGCTCATTGCGGCAGGTGAAGAGGGCGTTATCATCGCGCGCTCGCGCTATTATCCGACGCTCGCGGTATCCGGTGGCGGTGAATTGCGCAAAGGCGCGACAAGCAGCTTTGGCGACTCCATCAAAGGGTTGCGTGCCGGAGTGCAGTCGCAGCTCCAGGTCAGCCGCGCGACCAGTGGTGCCGTGGCGCAAGCCGTATCGCAGGCTGAACAGCTCAAGCTTACAGCCAGCGAGACCAAACTAGCCATAGAGGTGGAGGTCCGTCGCGCGTTCTCCGCTTTGCAACAAGCCACTGAGCTTGCCAGCGCGATGCAGAAAACCGTCGGGCAGGCGGAAGAGGCGGTGCGTCTCGCGACGGGGCGTTTCGAAGCCGGGACCGCAACGCAGCTCGACGTTTTGCAAACGCAGGTCGAGCTGACGAACGCGCGGACAAGCCAGCTTCGCGCCAATCACGACTACAATGTCGCCCTCGCTCAATTGCGGAAAGCAACGGGTGCATCCGAGGTCGAATACACCGCAGCGACCGTTTCAACCAAATCCCCCGTCCCTTGACCCGCTCCGCTGCCATGTTCGACCGTGTTATCGCGCCCTCGCTGCTCGCCGCTGATTTTTCTCAGTTGCGCGAAGAAGTGCAGCGCGTCGAACAAAGCGGTGCCGACTGGCTGCATCTCGACATCATGGACGGAGAGTTCGTGCCGAACATCTCGTTTGGGCCGGGAGTCGTGTCAGCCGTGCGTAAACACACGCGGTTGCCTTTTGATGTCCAACTGATGGTTCGCCGGCCAACGATTTTTGTCGCACCATTTGCCGAGGCGGGCGCGGATTCGATTACGGTTCACGTGGAGTCTCAGCACGTGGGTGGCGTGCGGAGCACGTTGGCCCTTGTGCGTGGCCACCGGTGCAAAGTCGGCCTCGCGTTCAATCCCGATACTCCGCTCTCCGCAGTCGAGCCCTTTCTTGATGCGATAGATCTCCTGCTCATCATGACCGTGCATCCCGGTTTCGGCGGACAAACCTTTATTCCTGAAACGGTCGAGAAAATCGAGGCTGCTTATGTTCGGCGTGCAGCCTTGGGGCTCGGTTTTCGCATCGAAATCGACGGCGGCGTGACGGGAGAAACAGCCGCAGCGGGATTGCTTGCCGGGGCCGATGCGCTGGTCGCCGGCAC
>CAYYVB010000007.1:8126-28749 GCA_964475035.1 uncultured Opitutaceae bacterium
GAGAAACAGCCGCAGCGGGATTGCTTGCCGGGGCCGATGCGCTGGTCGCCGGCACGTGGCTGTTTCGATCACCCGACATGGCCACAGCGATTCGGGATTTGCGGACGCTCCCCGGCCGTGAAACCGCACCACTGAAACGATGAAGAGTATGTGCCAACGTGCGCCGAAAGATCATCAACGTCTCAAAAGCTGTGCGGCTGCGTCGGCCGCCGAAGCCCAAATTCGCGTGGACCGCAATCGTGATCGGCCTATTTGGCGGCGAGGCGCTCGCGGTGATTGTCGAGGTCGCTATGGGGCGTCCGAACCGGTGGATCATGTTGGCCGGCGGGATCGTGGGTATCGTGTTCGGGTCACTCGTGGAAGTGGGCCGATATTACTGGCGCAGGCACAAGTGGCATGCGGCAACGAAATCGTAACGGCCTTTGCATTGTCGCCAATTTAACAGACCTAAGTAAGCTTATGAATTCTAATCCTAAGACTCCACGCGATAGCGATCATCACGAGCACACGGATACGCCTCATAAACACGAGCCGGAGAGCGAAGGCTGTGGGCACGGTGGCAGCCATGAAGGTCATGAACATGGAGGCAATCGCGCCGAGTCGATCAGCTTGATCGTGTCCGGTGTGCTCGTAGGCTTAGCAGTTACGTCTTATTGGCTCAAGACGCTGCCTCAAGAAGTCGTGGCGAGCTTAGCCATTACCGCGATGCTGGCCGGTGGCTGGTTCCTGCTGCCCAAGGCGTGGAACGCTCTCCGGAGGCTTCGTCCGGACATCAATCTTCTCGTTGTTATCGCTTCCATTGGTGCCTCGATAATTGGTGAATGGGTTGAGGCTTCCGCGGTGGTTTTTCTTTTCGGCGTGGCCGAGTGGCTCGAAGGCTGGGCAAACCGACGCGCGCGCCGTGCGACCGAGGCCCTGCTGGAATTGGCTCCCAAGATTGCCTTAGTGAAACGGGAGGGCCGATTTGTCGAGGTGCCTGTCGATCAGGTCGTGCTAGGAGAGACGGTCGCAACCAGGTCCGGCATGAATATTCCTCTCGATGGGGAAGTGATCTCCGGGGAATCCGCCGTCAATCAGGCTCCCATTACTGGCGAGTCGGTGCCGGTGGATAAGAAACCGGGGGACACCGTATTCGCTGGCACGATCAATGGTGAGGGTTCACTGGAGATTAAGGTCACGAAGACAACCGGCGACACGACGTTGGCGAAGATCATTCGTTTGGTCGCTGAGGCTCAGGAACAGAAGGCACCCACACAGCGGTTCGTGGACATATTTGCCCGCTACTACACGCCCGCTGTCACTGCGGTGGCTGCGCTGGTTTTCCTCGTGCCACCTCTCTTGATGGAGGGCGACTGGAATACTTGGCTCTACAGGGCTTGCGTGCTGCTCATCATCGCGTGCCCGTGTGCATTGGTAATCTCCACGCCAGTCAGTATTGTTGCCGGTCTCACGGCTCTCGCGCGGCGCGGTGTCTTGGTGAAGGGCGGAGCCCATCTCGAAAGCATCGGCAAACTCAGAGGGTTGGCCGTGGACAAAACAGGCACTATCACCGAAGGAAAGCCGCGTGTCCTTGATGTCGAGCTAGTCCATACAGAGAAGCCGGAGGAAGTTCTCCGCATCGCCGCGGCAATCGACGCGCATTCCGCTCATCCGTTGGCGAAAGCCGTAGTTGCGTATGCCGAAGAACAGAATGTCTCACACGGCCGCGCCACGAACTACCAGAATCGCAGCGGTCGCGGCGCGGAGGGTGTGATTGAAGGGCACGCCTACTTCGTTGGAAATCATCGTTTCGCCCACGAGTTGGGCGTTTGCTCCGAAGAGGTCGAGAGCCGGTTGAAGGCTATCGAATCGAAGGGGCATTCCGTGGTCGTGGTCGGGCATCGTCCGCATGATGGCTGCAAGGGCGAGGTGCTCGGTATTATTGCCATCGGCGATACACTTCGGCCTAACGCCAAGGATGCGATCGCCGCGCTGCACGAGGCTGGTGTCGAACAAGTCATCATGCTTAGTGGTGACAATCAGCGCACAGCAGACTTCATCGCGCGTCAGGTCGGCATAGATGAAGCGCGGGGCGATTTGCTGCCCGACAACAAGGTCGATGCCATCAAAGCTCTCCGTGAGAAATACGGTGTGGTGGGCATGGTGGGTGATGGAGTGAACGACGCACCTGCTATGGCTACCGCCAGCATCGGCATCGCGATGGGGGTCGCAGGAACCGACGCTGCCATCGAAACCGCCGACATAGCGCTCATGCAAGATGAGCTTGGAAAGATAGCGGACACCATTCGTTTGGGACGGCGCACACTGCGCATTATTTATTTTAACATCGCCTTCTCGCTCGGGTTGAAAGCCGTGTTCTTGGTCTTGACCTTGATGGGTCATGCTAGCCTCTGGTTTGCGATTCTCGCAGATACGGGTGCGACGCTGCTGGTAATAGCGAATGCCCTGAGATTGCTCGCTCGGCCCAAAACGGGCGCTTGAAGACTCGTGTGCGCGAATTGTCCAAAAAATCACGCGGACGAAGCCTCACTTCCCATGCGTTGGGAAGTAGAGGTTGTTACCTGGACACTCGACCTTGGCACTCTGTTGGGATTCGAGGTCGAGATCTACTGCGATGGAAATGGCTGGGTGATGCTTGGCGGCAGCATCGCTAGCCGGATGAAGGATCAACTGGTCGGGGGCGTCCGGACATGAACGAACGCTCTTCAATTCCCCCATCTCCTGAAATCGCCGCGCCGTTCGGTAGTTTAATTTCTTATCTTCAGATGTCCACGACACGGTCAGACACCTATGCCAGTCGTCTATTTTGGTGCTCCTTGGCTCTGACTACGGTGGCCAAGGTCGTGGGAGCTATGCTGTTTCCACTTACCGGCGATGAGGCTTATTTTCTAGTGTGGGGACGGAATCCGGCGCTCGGCTACTACGACCACGGCCCGATGACTGGCTGGTGGCTGGCGGCATTGTTGCAGGCGAGCGATGCGGTCGAATGGGTCCGCCTGCCTGCGCTATTGATCCCCATCGGAGTTGCTTGGTGGTTGCGCGAAACACTGCGGCCGAGCGGACAGACAAAGGCCGATCTCGCCGCGACGATCTTCCTGCTTTCGCCGATCAACGTTGTCACATTCCTGCATACTACAGACACGTCACTGCTCGCGTTTACTATGCTGGCGGGTGCCCTGGCCCTAGCGGCAGAGCGTCGGAAAAGTTCAGTGCTCTGGCTGCTTGCTGGCTTCTTCCTCGGCCTGGCCTTTCTTGCGAAATACTTCGCCGTGCTCATCGGCCTGGCTTGGGCAGTCTGGCAACTTACAAAACGTCCGCGCTCCCGCTGGAGACCGGTGTTGCTCGTATTGATTGGGGCTACGCCGGCGGTCGCCATGAACATCCTGTGGAACCACGCGCATGGCTGGACAAATGTTCTCTTCAACGTGATGACCCGGAATAGCACGGCGGGTGTTAATCTCGTTACGCCGCTTCTGTATCCACTTTTTTGGGCGTTCGTGCTTGGGCCGGCGTTGATGATGCTCGTTGTTCGCGGCGTGCGGCGGCACGGCTGGCGTGAAAGTTGGAATCGGCTGCAACAAGGCGTCGATCGCGGTGTGCTGTTCATGGCGGTCGTCCCGGTGGTGGTGTTCGGCGCGGTGGCGCTCGTGCAGGATGTGGGATTGCATTGGCTGTTGGCCTTTGCGCCTTGGGTAATGCTGGCCGTGCTAGCGGCGGCCCCGGAGAAGGAACTGGCACGCACTATCCGTCCCGCCGTCGCTTACGCTGGGATGTTGGTGGCTTTCCTCATGGCGGCTTGCTTGGCGCCCACAGACTGGCTGAGGAATAACAAAAATCATGCCAGTGTAATAGTCGCACGCTACGCTGACGAAGTAGTGGCCGCGCTTGAGCCTTATCGAAGCGACTATCTGCTGGTTTCACCAAGTTATGCTCGAGCTGCGCTGCTGGCTTACCACTTCGGCGTGGAGGTGCCTGTATTCGGCCCCGGTTCCTTTCACGGACGGCAGGATGATCTGTTGACGGACTTTCGCGCTCTTGACGGTCGAAATCTGATGCTGCTTAGCGAACGGGATCGGAAAGGGATGGTGCGTCCGTGGTTCGATAAGCTTGAGGTTCGCGAGGTCACGGTGAGAGGCGTGCGCTTCGAGCTGCTGCTAGGCCGAGGTTTTCGCTATGCGGTCTATCGCGAACAGGTCCTCCAGCATGTAGCGGACCGCTATTATGTCATGCCCTCATGGCTCGCAACCATGTCGTTACAGAGCGATTTCGTCCGCCGATACGGTTTCTCACAGGAAAACCGAGAAAACGGCCTCTCTTCGCTCGTTCCCCAAGATTCATACATAGCCGACTAAAATGACGGCAATCATGTATGCCGATATATATATACCCATCACCAGCCCGGTCAGATTAGGGAACCCAAAGCCTGACCGATGAAAACGACTCGGCTACAGATCAGTGTTGCGGCTGCTTTCACCTGCGCAGTCCTCGCTTTGGGCTATGTGCTGCTTGGTATCTTGCCGGCGCTTCTGTTCGCCTTCGGATTTGTGGGCGGTTTTGTGCTCTGGCTGCTCATTCCGAGTCACGCTCGGTTTCAGGACATCAAACTGCCGTATTTTCTCACCCTGGCGGCCTTCGTCCTGCACAAAATCGAAGAGCGCTATTGGGATTTTTTTCCGGCGTTGTCTCGAATCACGGGCAAGCCGATGCCCGAGCCAAATTCATTTCTCGCGTTGCTGCTCTACGCCTTCGCCGGGGCTTGGCTGCTGATTCCACTGTTGGTCGAGCGGGGCCATCCCTTGGGATATTACCTCGCGTGGACGTTTTTCACGTCGATGGGCGTGATCGAACTGGCGCACTTCGCTTTCCCATTTCTCACACCTGAACCCTACGGTTATTTTCCAGGAATGACGACCGTTGTGCTTTTGGCGCCGGCAGGCTGGTGGGGGATGGTGCGACTCCGGCAGCGGCAAGAAAACGACACGAAATGAGACCTTACGCGTCCGCCCGGCGGCTAACATGGGACATCAATCGACTCAGGGATTCTGTAGCTGTCGCCAGTGCTGGCAGCTTTATCTATGTGGCCACGCTATCCAATCCGCTGTTGTGGATTCCTAGACGTGGCTCTCTCTGCGGCAGGCGAATAGCTAATTCGCCTGCCGCTTTGTCGTTTCAATGAAGAACCTCGCCCTTATCGGCAGCGCGAGTTTCGAGACGACGTTACGCTACGTCCGCACGATCAACCGCGAGTGCGAAAAAAAGTCGGGCCTCGGGCACACGGCGGAGCTGTTGATTCTTACCGGCGATTCCGCGCGATTCCAGCAGCACCTGGAGCACGATGAATGGGCGGCCCTGCGTGATAACCTGGCACGGGCGGCCCGAACGGCTTCGGCGGCCGGCGCGGACGCTTTGGTTGTCTGCGGAAGCTGCCTCAATCCTCTGGCGAAGGAGATCGGGCAGGATTTGAATTACCCGGTTGTTTCTCTCGGGCAAGCCGTCGCCGCCACGCTCGCGCGGTTTCGCTTCAAGCGCGCAGGATTTCTCGGGCTGCATACCGAGCGCGAAGCGGAGATGTGGGGCGATTTTCTTTCTCCGTCGGCGGTGATGCGACCGGAACCGGCCGACGAGCGGCTCCTGCGCGAAATCGCCCGGTTTGCGGCCGATGCCGATGTGGTGCCGGACGATTGGCAGGTCGCAACTACCCGGATAATCTCCCGCCTGCGCCGGCAGGGAGCCAATGCCATCGTCCTCTGCGCGCCCGAACTCAGCCGGTGGGTGCATACCGGCGAAAGCCTGCTTCCGGTGATAGAGGCCGGGGAAGCGCACGCCTGGGCTGCCGCCCTGTGGGCGCTGGGGGAGGAGCAAATCAACCTAGTCTCAAACTGATTCCGCAATGCACGAAGTCCGCGCCATACCCAAGAATGGCCGATACGGCCATGCCGTGTTGCGACCATATAGCTATCCTCGTCGGAATAAGCGTGATGCGACATTGGCACAACGACACTTCAGGAGGAACCGCTCATGGCGGGAAAGGAGGCTGAGTCGCCATTCTGGTGTGAACAGGTCGAACTGCCTCGCGGGAATAAGCCTTTCCGTCGTCCCTTGGTCTCCGACTGGGGTGTCAGCGTGCTGCTCGAACGGCTCGAAGCGAATTTCTTCTCCGAGCATACGCACGCCCACTGGCAAGTGGCGTTTCTTTTTGGTGCTGCCTGTTGCACCGCACATTGGCGCGGCCCCGGTGGCGAGGTAGTGAACCGGGAGCTTCAGGGCGGCGAAGTCTGGATTGTCCCACCGGGAATCGGTCACTGGCTTGAATGGAAAGCGGAGGATGACTTGGTGGTGATATACATCCATCCTACTCGGGTGCAGCACCTTGAGGACCTAACCGAAGTGACCGTTGGGCAACTCTCGGAGTATATTGCTTCGGAGAATCTCGTCGCTGAACTATGCAAAGAGCTGCGCCAGTTTTGCAGTCGGCCGGCCATGCACTCGTCGGCACGGCTGGGGAACACTGCGTCGCTCCTGGCCGTGGTGGTCATGGAAACGGCGGCTGCCCTTCGGCAGGGAGAGCTTGCATTCGACGGCGTGGGCCGTGCGGCGCAGATCGTCGAACGGGTGAAAGCACAGATAGCCAAATCTCCTCGGGAGGATCTGTCAGTCGAGCGGCTTGCTCGGGAACTGGGCATCAGTCCGCGCCATTTCCGCCGGCTTTTCCGCCGGGCGACCGGCATGACGCCGCAGGAATACCTTTGGTCGCGGCGCATCGCCTTCGGCAAGGCGCTCTTGGTAGCCGGGAAGCATAATGTCACCGAGGCCGCGCTCGAAGCTGGTTTTACAGACGCCACGCACATGAACCGTCATTTTCGGGCGGTGTATGGTGTCGCACCGAGTGCTTTCCTGCCGCGTAGCAGGTCCGTGCCAGCCTGAAAAATGGCCGCTCCCGCTATGAAAAAGGCGGCCGGCTTGTGGTAGCCTTTTATTTGCAAATCCCGAAGCCCGTCGGCAGCAACTCGATAAATCAGGGCCAATTTTCGAGTGGTTCGTTCGGCTCTTCGTTTCCCCGCCAAACCATGATCCCAACAAGACCCGATGAAAGACACTCCAGTTCCAATCAGCCCTGCTTGTCTCAGGGTTTATGTCGCGGCGGCGAAACTGCTCCGCCGCCGCTTAGGTGCCAAGGCACCTGACGCCGTTGCCCTGATTCGTTTCGAGTTGAGTAACCGCGACGCGCAAATGGTCGCGGACGACTACTTGGAAACCGCGACTCGTCGCAGGACGCTCCGTGCTCGTTCGCGCCGTTCGACGACGGTGGCGATCTACCGGCTCGCGTCGGAAGCGGTGCCAAACTTGCCCACCGATCCCACGCGCAACTGAGTTTGTCGGACGTGAGTTGTTCAGGCCATCGCATTGCCGGCTGATCCGCCTCAGTTGAGGCTCGGGTCAGCCGGTATGTTTTTGTTGGGCAGCGTAAACGACGTGAACGGCAGCGTCCGCAGGAACGGCTTGCCGATGTGCCGCGGGTGCCGCACCACAGCATGGCCGTGAGGGAGCGCGAGGAGCCGCGCCGGTTTGAACCACGGTTCATCCACCAACTGCCAGTTCCGCGAAGATTTCCCGGCGCTCACGCCGCCACTATATTTGCGGATTTCGTGCCCGCCCATCTTTTCGGAAATGATCTTCGCGCCTTTTTCGTCCGCCGCCCTGAAATGGATTTGGGTCCGCAAGTTCGCGATGAACACGTCCGCCTTGGTCTGCGTCTCAAACGAAGCATAAAGCGACAGCGGTGTCTGCGTCGCCGAGATCAGGCACACGCCGGCCTCCCGCAGCTCGTCCACGGTGCCGTGATCGGCGAAGCCGTCCTCGGAAACGAGGGTGGTCTTTTGGCCCTCGTCGAGGACGAGGGCGATGAGATTGCGGCGGCGCATTTCCGCCGGGGACAAATCGAAACGCCGAAACGCATGGAGAAAAAACAACTGCTTGAAAAGCAGGTTCAGATATTTCCTCTCCACTTGATACACCTGCGGGACGGACAGGCAGATGAGCCGGCCTTGATCCACCTCCGCGAGCGAGAAGTTGGGCGTGCGGCTGCAAATGACGTCGGCGATGTCCGGTGGCGTGTAGGGACGCAGGAAGTTGGCGATGGTGAAGATCGTGCCGCCCTTCTGCTCGGGTGGCTGCTTCACGAAGTCGCGGAAGAATTTCAGCTCGGCATCGGCGGCGGCCGAGGACGCAGCGAGTTTTTCCAGCGCAGGGAAAAGGACGTTCAGGTGTTCGGACGAGCATAGGATCGTATGCACGCGATCCAGGGTCACGGGCTCGCCCAGCAGCTCGAGGACCTGCATCGCATGGGCGATGGCGTCGCGGGCCGCTTCTTTGAAGAAAACTTGCCCGCCGCGCTGGCCGGCCGCAGTCGCGGTATCAATGATGATTTTCGCATACGTGCTCCATGGCACCGAGCGATCCGCGAGCACGTTCAGCTTGAGCGGCGACACCCATTTCTCTCGTGGATAGTCGGTCGGCCGCACGCGAATGAGCCGCAGGGAATCCTCTTGGCCCAAGGCGCGGGCAATTTCCGTCATCGGCTGCCAGAGCGCGCCCTTGGAGTCTATGGCGAGCACGCCACTGCCAGGCAACGTGGAGCGCAGCCCATGCACGATCGGCACGACAGCACGGGCGGTCTTGCCCGTGCCGGTGCCGCCCGTGATGAAAAAATGGCAGCACGCTTCATCGCGGGTCCATTCCATCCCCCACAGACGCAGCACAATCTGCCGGTCTTGCCGCCACCACGGACGCAACGCTCCGTAGAGCTGCCACCCACCGAGGGCGAGAGCTCCGAGCGGGAGGATCTGATCCAGCGGTGGAGCAAATTTCCACCGCATCAGGGCGGCCGCCCCGAAGGAGGCTGCGGAGAGTGCGAGCGTGCCGGCCTTCATCGCAGCATCGCCACGGCGCAACCGCCGAGGACGAGGCCTACGAGGAAAGAGGCAAAGGCTTGCCGCCGGGTGGCGGTGGCGAGCACGGTTTCGGCGGAGCGCACCATCGCCTGTAGCGCCTTCTCCACCGTGCGGATTTGCGTCACGGCGTCCGTGACAGGCGTGCGCAAGTCCGCTTCAAGCTGCCGGCCCAGGGCGAGCGGCTTTTCGTGCAGCGTCGCCTGCACTTGGTCGAGCTGCGCCTTGAGGGCGGCGATGGTCTCGGCCGCGTTGGTCAGCGTCTCGACGCGCTTGTCCACGGCCGACTTGAGTTCGAGCGTGGCGGCACGCAGGGCGTCCTCGCCCTTTTGCACGCGGTGCCAGTGCCACGCGATCAGGACAAACACCGGGTCGTTGGGCTGGAGCCGGAAGTCCGCCGCGAGCCATTGCAGGTCGTCCGGCAGATTATCGGGATCGAGCAGTTCCTCCGGGCTCATCCGAAAAGAATTTCCCGCGCTTTGGCGAATTCCTCCGCCAGTTGCGCGTGATAGCGAGTGCAACGGGAGCGGTCGAGGAGGTGCAGCCCTTCGGCGTGGCGGCCACGGCCGACGGTGAGGTTGGCCAACTGGAGCCGGTTGCGCGTCACTTCGGCGAGGCATGGCACCTCGATTTCGACGGCACCGAGTTCCTGGAGCTTCTGCCGTGATTTGCTCCGGTCAAAAAGGGTCAGTTGCGAGCCGTCGCGGTAGTTGCGCGCCACGAGCCAATCCACGCGGTCGCCGTAGGCGTCCACCAAGTCGGCGATTTGGGAATTGGCGTCCTTGTCGTCGGTCGCGATCAGGACGAACACAAGGCGGCAACCGAGTTCGGTCTGGAGTTCGGTGAGCCGGGCTTCCTCCAGATAGTGCAGCACCTTCTCCCCGCCGCTCGCCCGGTTATCCACGAGCACAAAATCGGCCTCGTCCAGCGCGTGAACGATACGGTCGAGCACTCCTAGCCGGGCGGAGTCCACGTCCGTGTCAATGAACTCGGCCTCCGGGACAAAGCGGTTGAAGGTGCTGTTGGCGTGATCCAAATCGAACGCCTTTAGCCGGACGTTGCAGTCGATCAAGTGGTCGTAAATCAGCGTGGCGACAAAGCTCTTGCCGATGCCTCCCTTGTCCTGCGCAAAGAGAATGAGACGTTTCATGACGGTCACACGAAACAATGGCCGGAGTGGCAGAGTTCTTCCTTTTCGCCGTCGATGTTCGGGAAGCCGGCTGCCGCCAGTTGCCGCAAGGAAACCAGCGTCCAGGAAACATAACATTCATCGCGCACGCCGATGCAGGACAGGTCACGGATCGCGTCGTCAACCGCGACAGCCTGAGCCCAATCGGAGGGCCGGCTCTCGGCCATCTCCCGGAAGTAGGAGACATCGTTGGCGAAGCAGGCATTGCACACGGACCGCGGCGGCGCGGGCAGGCGGTGCGCGATGAAGAAATCCACGACGGCGGCTTTCGACCACCCGAGTTCAATCAACGGATACTCGAAAAACTGATAGGTTTGTTCCGGTTCGCGGATGCGATGAATTTCATCGGCTGCAAAGCCGATCCACTTTCTCACGGCGTTGGCCCCAAGCCGCGTGTGCGTGCGAGACACGCCGAGATTTACGTCCATCCAACGCCGCAGCGCCTGGTCCATCGCCGTGATCTTGTAGTAGGCCGTGCAGCGCTGCATCAGCCGCCCGCGCTTGCCGGTTTCGCGGTTCTTCGTCCAGAACGGCGGGCAATCAAATCGTGTCTGCCCACTGGTCTTGAGGCGCAGCAGATCCCGGTAGAGGTTGCGGCGGACGCGCAGGAACGGCACCCCTGCTTCGCGACATTCCGATTCGCATTGATCGACGAAGGGCTTGGTGCCGGTGCTTTCCATCCCCGGATCGGCGTTGATCACAACCAGGTTGGTCGGACGTTCCAGCAGACCAAGGTGAAGGAGTTTCCAGATGCCGAACGACTGTGCCCCACCGCTCATGGGCAACACCGTGACCCAAGGGCGCATCAAATACCTGCCGCGATGGTAGGGCGCGCGCATCAGAAGTCGTCGCGGGCGATCTTCGGTCCGCGTCGGCCGGGCTCGCGGGACACGGGTGACGCCGGCCGGGGGGCCGGCTTGCCGCTCGCCGGCGGCATGGTGGCGGCGGGCTTCGGTTCAACCTTCTGCCGCAGGGCTTCGATCTCGGCTTTCGTGTAGGTGCGCCGGCAAAAGCAGCCCACCGCCGCGGGCGAAACCTTGAGCCCGTTGCGCGTCAGGGTCGCCGCGATCTGCTCGTAGCTCATCCATTTCGCACGTTGGAGCAGGATGACGTCGCGGAAGGGCGCGAGCAGGCTGCGCGTGTGCTGCGCCGGGTCGTAAAGGCGGGCCTCCTCCAACAGACGGTCGTGCAGCTCGGAATTCTCCATGTGCGGTAAATTTCGCACATGGTATGCCAGTATGCAAGTATGATGCCGTGTCCGCGTCGTGCGTTGGCGAGTAGCGGACGAGTGGTGGCGAAGTAGTGGTGAAGTGGTGGCGGAGCCAGAACCCGCTTAACGGAGTTAGGGGTAGAGTGTCCTGTCTGCCATAGGTAAATTGGGCATCCTTGTCTCTTTCTGTGGCGTCTGGTTTCGCTTCCGCTTTCCGGATCAAAAAAAGTTTAAGGCGGATGCTGAACTGGTATCCGTCCGGTTCTTTTTCGGGGCATGTTCTGGCTGGAATTAGTATGCCAGTATGCTATATTGACGGCTAAATGGTTCGATTCGATAAGCCCTGTCATCAGTTGCACGGAGCGGTGGAATACTTCCGCGAGCATCTCCGGGTGGGCGACTATTTGACTGAGGAAGGCAGGGCGGAAATGACCTGGGTGGGCTTGGATGCGGAACGGTTGGGCTTGGCGGGCGGATGCGATCTCGAAGCGTTCAGGCGGTTGTGCCAGGGGCAGCATCCTGCCACGGGGGCAAAGCTCGGTGTCCGAGAGAAGGAAGATCGGCGGTTGTGCTACTTCGGACAGATTTCCGCGCCCAAGGATGTATCCATCGCCTACCTCGTCGGCGGCGACCAGCGGATCGCCGGCTGGTGGAAAGAAGCCGTCGGGGAGACGTTGCAGGAAATCGAGGCGACGGTGGCGACGCGCGTGAGGGTAAAGGGAAGCAACGAAGACCGCGTAACCGGCAACATGATTGCGGCCGTCGTGACCCACGACGCGAGCCGCGCCCTCGATCCGCAGCTTCACACCCACCTCTGCCTCGTGAACCTGACTTACGACGAGGCCGAGAAACGCTGGAAGAGCGTTCAGCCTTCCGGGTTCTACCACAATCCCGGCTACTTTCGTGAAGTCTGTTACAACAAGCTCGCCGAGCGGATGCTCGCCGCCGGCTATGGCCTCGAACCCGCGCGCCGCGTCGGGTTCAACATCAGGGGATTCCCGCCGGAGCTGCGCGAGACATTCAGCAAGCGTCGCGAGGAAATTTTGAGGCGCGCCCGTGCGGCGGGAGTTTCATCCCAGGCCGAATTGCAGGCAATCACGGCGCAGAGCCGGGCGAGGAAAACCAAGGCGACCGCCGCCGACTTGCGGGCCGGGTGGCTCAAGGAGGCAGGCGCGCATTTGGATGCCGTGCGTCGGGTGATCGCAGCCGCGAACGGGCAAACCCCGCCGGCTCTCCGCGCCAGCCCGGCGGAAGTCCTCGCCTCCGCGGAGGCGCATGTTTTTGAGCGCCGGTCGGTGGCGGACGAAAAGGTGTTTCTGCGGGAAGCCCTCGCTGCCGGACGCGGGCGCGTGTCCTTGTCGGCCTTGAAGGCCGGGCTGGAAGAACGGGTAGCCACCGGCGCACTCCTGCGGCACGGCAACCTGATCGGCTCGCCCGAGGCGCTGGCGTGTGAGAGCGAATTCATCGCGTGGGTGGAGTCGCAAAACCAAGGGTGCGGGCCATTGGGCCAGGCGACCGGGAACGCGAAGATTGCGCCGAGCCAGGCCCGCGTCGTTGCGGGGATGCTGGAGTCCGAGTCCCGCGTGGTGATCCTCCAAGGCGATGCGGGCACCGGCAAGACCACGTGCCTGCGCCCGGTAGTCGCCGGTATCGAGGCGGCTGGCGGACGGGTCTTCGGTTGCGCGCCGTCGGCCAGCGCCACGGACGTGCTGCGCCGCGAACTGACGCCCGAGGCCGACACGCTCCAGCAACTCCTCGTGAGCGAATCGCTCCAGCAAAAGCTGCGAGGGAGCGTCATCGTCGTGGACGAGGCCGGGCTCATGTCGGCCCGCCAGATGCGCGACCTCTGCCGGCTCGCGGCGGTGAATCAGAACCGGCTGCTTTTGGTCGGCGACACCAAGCAGCACAGTTCCGTCGAGGCGGGCGATGCCCTGCGTTGCCTCCAGCAATATGCCAACGCGCCGGTTTTCCGGCTGACGGAAATTCGGAGGCAGAAAGACCCCGGCTACCGAAACGCGGTGGCTCTCCTCGCCGACGGCAAGGCACGGGAAGCCTTCGACGCCTTTGAACGGCTGGGCGCGGTGAAGGAAATCAAGCACACGCGGACTCTCCTGCGTCTCGCAGCAGACGATTACGTCCGCACACTCGCGGCGGGGAAAAGTTGTCTGGCGATTTCGCCGGTGTGGTCGGAAATTCACGAGTTTGCGGATGAGGTCCGCGCTCGCCTCAAGGCGCGCGGCGTCATCACCGGGTTGGAACGGATGATGCCGACCGTGTTCTCGCTCCAGTGGACGCGCGCGCAGCTTCGCCGCCTCGATCTCTACCAGCCGGGCGACGCGCTGACCTTCCACCGGGCGGAAGGCGGATTCGTCAAGGGCGAGACCGTATCGGTCGTGCGGCGCGATGTGTTTTCCCTCGTTGTTCGCCGGGCAGACAACTCGCTGGTGTTGCTCGATCCGCAGACCAATCACGGCTTCGATGTCGGCATCGTCCGTCAGATTCCGGTGGCGGTCGGCGACCGGCTCTTGATTCGCGCCAATCGCAAGGAGGCCCGCCTCAAAAACGGCGACTTGGTCGAGGTGCGGGCGTTTGCCCCGGACGGCGGTATCGTTTTGCAGGATGGCCGAACGCTGCCACCGGACCTCCGCCAGTTCAGCCACGGCTACGCTACGACGTCGCACGCCAGCCAGGGGAAGACCGTAGCCCGGGGGCTTCTACTTATGGCCGATGCCGGGCTGGCGGCGGCCACGCTCAAGCAGGCTTATGTGAGCAATTCCCGGTTCGAGGAGAGCCAGATGATCTACACGACCGACCGCGCAGAGGCGCGCGAGGCGATGGCGCACGGTGGCGACCGCAAGCTCGTGACGGAACTGGTCTCGGAATCGCAGGCGGCCACAGCCCGACAATCTTTCCTCGCTCAACTCTATTCCTTCGGCGAGCTATCCGGTGACGTGATGCTGCGCGGTTGGAAGGAAGGCCCGTCCGTCGCACCCGAAGCGCCGGCCACCGGGACATTCGGGCGATGATGCCGGAAAAGACGCAGGGCACACCCGCCTGGGGACGGCTGGCGAACGAGGGCCGCACGGCCATCGTGGTGCGTTTTATTCTGCCGGATCGCACCGTCTCGCTCCCTTATCACACGCTGGTCCGCTGGGAGTTGTCCGTGGGCGACAACGAAACGCTCGTGATTCAGGCGGCGGGAGTGCTTGTGACCGTGCGGGGGAGGCAACTCGCCGTCCTGCGAGATGGGCTGGATCAGGCCCGGCTGGAACAGGTGCGTGCCCAAGGCGAGCGGGCCGCGCTACGGGCGGCACCGGGTGAACCGTGGATTCAGGGCATAGCCGTGGAAGTAAAATGAAAACCAAACCGCCCAAGGCAAAATCCACCCTGCATATTTTCACCGTGCGCGAGCGGCCGGTCGGCTTCCGGTCTTCGCGTTTCGGCGGTGAACTGGTCGCCGTCGAGCGGGGTTATTTCCCGGTTTCGGGGACGGGTTATCGTTCGCTTTCCGGCGCGTTCGGGTTCGACGACAAAGTGGGCGCATCAGCGATTCCTGAAGACTATCTTGAAAGGCTCGCCAAATCCCAGGACGAGACCCGGCACGCGGCGTTGCGCCGGGTGAGCCGGGCACCCAAGCCGGAGGGCCGGGAGCTAAGCAATTTCATCAGTGCCAGCATCGACGCGGAAAACGCGCTCAACGAAGGCTTCTTCGCGCCGGAGCCAGAGCGGCGCGCGCTCTGGTCTGGAGCCTACGGAGTGCTCTGTCTTGTTGATACCGACGCGCGTTTTCAGCCGAAACCCGACGATGGTGTGTGGACGCCGGAGCGTTGCGCGAACGCCCTGGCCACCCAGCGCGAGTTGCTTCGCTGGGCCGGGGATTTGGCGCGGGGCGAATTCGCCCCGCCGCGGCTGGGCTGGCTTTATTGCGCACACGCCTATCTCGGCCTGCCGCCCAAGCCGGCGGGCGAGCCGGGTTTCCCCCCTGCCACGCATCACGGCGGAATTTGCGCTGCCCCTTCCCGACACCGTGCCCGCTCAACCGCGCCGGCCTGCCGTCCGGTCCCCGCGCTCCGCGGGGTCGGAGGCGTCCGCCACCAACACCGCACAGATGAGCCTCTTCTGATATGCGCCACTTCCCGCCCCGAAACATGATTGAATTGTGATGAACAATGGCCAAAAGGTCGGAACAACCCTTACAGCTCGACCTCTTCGAGCACGCTGCCCATGAGCGAACTCCTGAACTACGGCCTGATGGCGGAACGTCATTGGCGGGAGCATTGCCCGCGTCGGGTGCGGGAGTTGGAGCGGAAGGGCCTGCTGCGGACGGCGCTCTTGGAAGCGCAGGATCGGACGCTGGACGAAATGGAAACGCTGATGCGGGATCTGCGGAAGCAGGGGCTGACGCCGCAGCAGGCGCACGATCAGGCGTGGGAGCTGGCGCGCGAGAAATATCTCCTGCTGCCGGCGGAGCCTCCGGAGTAGCGCTTCGCAATCAGAACAACTACCGCATCACCGAAGCCGATCGGCTCGGCGAGGGCGGGTTTAAATCATAGTTCGAGCAGAGTATCGCAGCCATCGAATTGCTGCGGCAGATCGAAGCGGATGGCTGATCGAACCATCTCGTCACTTTTTGATCTCGCTCCGCGTTACCTGCGTTCCACTCATCTCGAACGCGATTTTCACGACCCTCGCGCGCTCGACAGCTACATCCTGACGGAGCACGGGCGGGAATGTCTGCACACCTTGGCAAGGAGTGCGCACCCTGGTTCGACCCGTCGCGCTCTGAGGCTTACGGGCGACTACGGTTCTGGTAAATCGAGCTTCGCGCTCTTCGCGGCTCATTGGCTGTCTGGCCGCGCCCCGGCCTTGGGCGCCGGGGTTGTAGGCAAGCTCGACTATGCCGCTTTCGATTTCACTGACCAGCCACGCTTCGTGCCGGTGCTCGTCACCGGCTCCCGGGAACCTCTAGGGGTGGCGATTCTCCGGGCGTTGGCCCGCATGCTAACGGAGCAACGCGGCCGGGGCCCGAAGTCGCGTTTGCTCGCGGAAGTTGAATCGCGGCTTAAGACGGAGCCAAGCGACGAGGACGTCGAGCGCCTGCTGCTGGCCGCGACCGACAAATGCATCGCCGACGGGCACAGCGGGCTTTTCCTAGTGCTGGATGAGCTGGGTAAATTCTTGGAGTTTGCCGCCTATCATCCCGAAAGACAGGATGTCTTCCTGCTGCAACGCTTGGCGGAAGCCGCGGCGAGGTCGGGCAAGCACCCCTTCCTTATGGTGGGACTGCTGCATCAGGCCTTCGACGCCTATGCCGACACACTGTCCGCGGCGACGCAGCGTGAATGGGAGAAGATTGCCGGTCGTTTCGATGAAATGCTCTTTGATCAACCGCTCGCCCAAGTAACCGAGTTGATGGCGGCGGCCCTACGAGTCGATGCCAGCAAGCTCAAGGGCGATCTGGTGGAGGATGCCGCCCGCGGTTTCAAGGCGGCACGTGAACTGGGGTGGCTTGGTGCAAGCTTTGGAAAGGCAGACCCGGCTGCGATTGCCAAGCGCCTCTATCCCATCCACGCCACGGTCCTGCCGGTGTTGGTGCGGGTTTTCAGCCGTTTCGGCCAGAACGAGCGTTCGTTGTTTAGTTTCCTGCTCGCGCACGAACCCCACTCCTTGCAGCATTTCGCCGGCCGGTCGCTGAATGAGGCGGGTAGCCGAACCAGTGAAGATGACTTGGGCGGGGCTTACTTTGAGGGCATCGGCAAGTTGCTGCCGAGCCTGGTCCACGGCGTTCCGGGCCGCCACGCCCAGCGCGTGCTTGCTGCTAGGATTTCCCCACAGACGAATTTGGGCGTCGGTAACCGCTTTTTGCACCTCGGGGCGAAGTGCGGTAGTGGCGTTGTTGTCGAAATAGATCACGAGTAGGCGCTAATCGCAGCTGATTGGGCTGCACAAGCGGCTTTTACGTTGACCCTATCTCGGGCAGCACGTCGTTGTAGATGTCCTCGTTCCAATCGCCGAACTCTGTCGCGAACAAGATTTCTAGGACGCGAGCAAACCGGCAATGGTCCAAAAGGAGGGTTAGGGCGGCCGCGCGGACCACCGGCGGGCCCTGCCGGGCGCGGGCATCGGCGTATGCGATTTCGTCCTCGGCTGCGTCCGAGCTGATCTCCCGCAAAAACATCATCTCGAGCCGTTCCGGGCACCGGGCGAGGCGGTCAACCGCGCCGGGCCCAAGGACCGCAAGACGAAACGGCTCGTGCAGCCGGCACAGGTGGAACATGGACTGGTCGCCTGCTTCGAGTTGCGGCCAGATCAGATCCGCAAAGTCGGGCCGGCCGGTTGCCAGCATGGCGGTGAGCGCACAATCGCGGTGGGGTCCGGCCATTTCGTGCCACCGGCGCAAAGCGCTGCTCAGCTCATCACGCACCATGGCCCACGCCTCTGCGCCGGCCATCTGGCTGAGTTCGGCGGCGCGAATCAGGTCGACTGGCATCATCCATCGCACCAAAGCAGCCGCGGTTTCTGTCGCGCGCGCGGCGACGAGGCTCTCCATCGCGAAGTTGATCGCCTCCGCCCAAGCGGGTCGGTTCAGGATATCCCTCTGCAGTCGGTAGATTTGCGGGCCATCCGGGCGCAAGCAGAGACGCCTAACCTCTTCAATCAGCCACCGGCTGGCGAACCACTCCTGGAATTGCTGGTGGAGAAAGGAATAACCTGGACCGCCATCCGGCAGATACACGAGTGCGTGATGTTGCACGAGGCTCTCCGCGATAGCGGAAGCTGCGAAGGATTGGCCGATGAGCCCGGCAGTAATTAACGACGTGCTGGTGGCGCCGATGTTCGCCTGTGCCCGGTCGGTCGGAACAACAGTCAGGCCTTCGCGGGTCATCTCGACCGCGAGGTCAGTTTGATAGCGGTAATGGCAGTCCTGGCAAGGTCCTGTGCGCAGCCGGATGGCGTGGTGGTCGGTGTCCTGCAGGTCGGCCAGAAAACTCTCGAGCAGGCCGGCGCGACTGGCGGGAATAGCGCTACCGGTCCGGGCGAGCTTGATTGCAGCGGCGAGAAACAGTGGCGTCTCAGTTGTATTTCCGAGGATGCGGCTCTGAGCGATTTGCCGAAGCAAGTCATCCGGATCGGCGAGGCTCGCCGCCCGCACGATAGATTCCCGTTTCGCCATTGTCAGAGGTTGGACCTCAAGGACGGTCTCACCCACCATGGCCGGGGCATGACGTGTCGCCCTGGTGGTCAGCACCAAGCCGGTGAGACCGTGGCTGAGCTGAAAGTCGTTCAACAGCTCTGATGCCCGGGCCTGCTCGGCCTCTGCCGACTCGTTCCACCCGTTTAGCATGATCACCAAGCGGCCTGCGGTCAAAAGCAGCTTTGCGGCAGCATCGGACACGCCGTTGGCAGTCAACTGGGCTACAACATGGGAAACGAGGTCCCGATGGGCAGCGACCCAGCCGCTAACCGAGAAAATCAGTGGCACGGGGCCTTCGGCACCAGCCGATAGCCGCTCCGCCAGCTGGATTAAGGTGATGGTCTTACCCGCACCCGGCCGTCCAACCAGCAACAACTTGTGGCCCTGCGCGGCCGCCGTTGCCAGTTGCGACAAAGACCACACCACGCCCGAGTTCTCTTGCGTTGGAGCCTCTCGAAAATCCAGCTCAACGATTCGGGCTTGGTCGAAACGATACTGCGCGCGCCACTGCGCGATCATCCTCTCACTCGCAGCCCGAGCGGCGGCTATGGCAGAGGCCAGTTCAGGACCCTTAGACGCTTCAAGCCCTGCAAGCTGGCGAGCCTGCTCCTCTGCCGTAATCTTGCGGCGAACCAAATCTGAGACGGAATAGCGGTCCTCATCGTGGTCGATCCACCAATGGTGATTCTTACACGCCCAGAGACCATTCTCCGCGCTGGTGCGCTGATCTGATGTCAGGTTCGGGTCGTAGCGCGGTCCTCCGCGCGATGCCGCCGTTATATGTGCTGCATCGCCGATGCTTACGGCAGTGTTGGGGTCGAGCCCGGGAATCTCCGTTTGGCATCCGCAAATGGCGCACCGGTATCCCGAGCGCTGGGCGATGACCCTCTTTGTCTGGGGACTGAAGTCGTCTCGACTGTTGGGCGCAGCAGGGGGCATCGCATTGCGTAGAAAAACCGCTTTGTAAAACCTCTGCCGGCCCCGCTTAGAACAGCAACCCGCAAAGCTCCCCAAGACGACTGCGGCAGGAGCCAATCCTCGGTGGGGGCTACGGCTGCTGTTTAGCGTGGCTGTGGCCGCCGCTGGGCATTTCGTATCGACCGCGAAAGGCGCGACGATACGGTCTATCCAACGTGTTTCTGATCAGGTCGACGCACCATGGCATTCTCTGACGAAATCAGGCAGGAGGCAAAACGAAGGTCATACTTTTGCTGCTGCGTATGCAGACAGCCTTTCGTCGAGGCACACCATATCATTCCACAAAGTGAAGATGGGCCGGATACTTTAGATAACGCCGCTGCATTATGTGGTGCTTGCCATACGCTATTCGGGGCCAATCCAGACCTTCGGAAGCAACTTAGGCTGCTCCGAAATGCTCTTTGGGAGCGTTATGAAAAGACCCCGTGGCCGCTTCTTCTTGAGCGCAACCGCCGCCTCGACGAACTGGTTGCTGTATTCTTGCAGGGCCCGAGTCCAACAGCGCAAGGGCGGCTCATGGCTGATATCCGAACCGTCCTATCAAAATTCCACGAGGAGACGGCGCATCAGGTTGCCGGAACGATGGCACCTCGCGATCTCCAAGCGGCTAGTGGGGTAGCTCTGCCCGCGGCGGTGCTTGAGAATTTACCGGCAACGGTTCCCTGCCCAAGTTGCGGACAGCCCGGTCAATTCCAACGGGTCTTGATTGGATCCCCGTATGCGAACGTCACTTATTTTTGCCAACAGCACGGGCAGTTCCAGTGCGGGCGTGTAGATGGCCTCGATGATTAGTAATGCAGCTCCAAACTGGGTCAGATCCCGCGAGACGAGCCTACTCTCGTGTCCGGTAATTATCGTCGACGACATTTCTCAGGTCGCGATCTCATCGGATGAGAGCGGCTCAATGTGTTATCGGTCAGACATATAGCCCCAGAAACGGTTCGAGGGCTGCATGTAGACCCACGTCAAGATTGGCCAAGCGTCAGGTCGCGATTTTTGGATTTGGAGATCCTGGCCACGCGTCGGGTCGCGCCTCAGGCGAACTTCGGGAAAATCTCGCCTGATCTCGGTCCGCTATCGCGTCGCATGCCCGAAAAGTGATG
>CAYYVB010000007.1:28759-32846 GCA_964475035.1 uncultured Opitutaceae bacterium
CTCACCAAATGGCGGGCTTTTTCTTTGGCACCGGGAAAGGGGGAGCGGGCACAGGATTTGCGGGAGCCGCAAATTTTTAAGTGATTGATAGTAAATTTAATAAGAAATATCCGATTCGCTCGCGATCACGGCTTTGATGGAGCGAGGGTCTCGACCCCGTTTCATTTCCCTACCGGGGTGACGATACAGGCAGAGGGAGGAGCCGCGGAATCCGCGGCTTGGTCCCGTTTATCCTCGTTTGATGTGACCTGTCTATGTCTGCCGTCGCCCCCTCGCCGCTCACTTATTTTGCCTCACCCGAACGCCAGTCCCCGGAAGGACTCGCCCAGCAGGTCGCGCAATTCGAGGACATGGGAGCCTTGGCGCGCGTCCTCGATCTGATCCCGAGCTTCGTGATGATCCTGAATCGCCAGCGCCAGCTGCTCTTCGGGAATCGGGCGCTGCGGGAGTTTACGCGCCCGCGCCAAAACGCCGGTTTGGTCGGCCTGCGTCCGGGCGAGCTCCTCGCCTGTCACCATGCCGCCGGGGCGCCGAATGGCTGCGGCACTTCCGAGGCCTGCCGCACCTGCGGGGCGGCGAACGCGATCCTCGCCGGTCTCCAAGGCAACCACTCCCGCCATGAGTGCCGGGTGCGGACGACCGAGCACGAATCGCTCGACCTGCGCGTGGAGGCGAGCCCCTTCCGTTGGCTGGACAACGATTACGTCCTCGTGATCGCCACCGACATCGGGGACCTGAAGCGCCGGCAAGTGCTCGAGCGGCTCTTCTTCCACGATATCCTCAACACCGCCGGAGGCATCCAGGGATTGGCCGAGATCATCGACATGAATCCCGGGGAAGCGGCCCAACTCTCCGGCGACCTGCGCCAAGTGGCCGAGACCTTGGTGAACGAAATCCGCATGCAGCGCATGCTGGTGGCGGCGGAGAATCAGGACCTCGCGCTCAGCCCTACGGGGTTGAAGGCGGCGGTGATCTTGGACCAAGTCGCGAGCGTGTATCGCCATCATCGCATCGCCAGCGGCGTCTTGGTGAAAGTGGAGGGCGCCGGGGCCGACTTCGATTTCATCTCCGATGAGAGCATTCTCCAGCGCATCCTCGGCAACCTGCTCAAGAACGCGATGGAGGCGAGCCGGGTGGGCGAGACCGTGAGCATCGGCGCAGCCTTGGTCGCCAACGAGGTCGTGTTCTGGTGTCACAATCCCGGCTGCATGCCCCGCGAAGTGCAGCTGCAGATTTTCCAGCGCAGCTACACCTCCAAAGGCGTCGGCCGCGGGATCGGCACCTACAGCGTGAAGCTGCTCACCGAGCGTTACCTCGGCGGCCGCGCCATGTTCACCTCGGCCCCCGAGGTGGGGACGCGCTTCGAGGTGCGCCTGCCGCTCGCGCTTCCCGGCGGCGGCTGAAGGGGCGAAAGCAACGCACCCCTTTCCCCCGCTCTCCCAGGACTAGGACTGCGTCTGCTTTTCCGCCCGCCACGCGACATGCGCGCCGTAACCCGGGTAATATTTCTCGGCGCAGTGCGGACAAAGGCTGTGGGTGAAATCCGCCTGCGTGTGCTGGCGCACGTAGATTGCAGGGCGGGTTAAACCTCGAGCGTGCAGTTGACCCTTTCAGGTCATGCCCCGGTAGAATCGTAGACTATTTAAGCGATAATATTTTATTTGAAAAAACCCTTTAATGCTTTAGTTGAGATAAAATGTTATCGCTTCTCGGTCCCTCTGAGCTTGCTCTCCAGCTCGCCGCAAGAATTCGCGAGCGGCGGCTGCGTCGTGGGTGGACCCAGGCAGAAATGGCCGAGCGCGCGGGCTTGAAACTTCCCACCTACGTCCACTTTGAGCGCAGCGGCCAGATTGCGCTCACGCGCCTGATCAAGATTTTGGAAGTGGTGGATTTGCTGCCGGAGTTCGAGCGGATCGGCGCGCACGAGGAAATCACCGGCACTGCCTTGGCGCAATGGTTGGCCCCCGTGCGCCAGCGAGGTCGTCGGCGGAGGAGCCCATGAAGCTTCTGGAGGTGCAATTTCTGGGGCGCCCCTTGGGCAGGTTGGCGGAAATTCCGGCCGGCATCGTCTTCGAGTATGCGCCCGACTTTCTCGCGTCGGGGATCGAGCTTTCGCCGTTGGCCTTGCCCCGGCGGAGCGGTGTGCTGGCGCGCGGCGGCTCGCCGCAGCGGCGCCTGCCAGGACTCTTTGAAGACTCCTTGCCCGATGCCTGGGGGCAGCGGGTCCTCGCGGCTTGGTTTGGCGCCCGCGGCACGCCCGTCCACGCCATCACTCCCCTCATGCAGTTGGCGTATTTGGGCGAGCACACGCTCGGTGCCCTCACGTATTCGCCCGCACTCCCGGTGGAGTCGGCCGCTTCCTCCTCGCTCGACCAGATCTTCACGGCGGCGGCGAACTTGGAGTCGAAGGGCGAGGTCGATCTGGCCACCCTAGCCGTGGTCGGTTCGCCGGCTGGTGGGGCGCGGCCCAAGGCCGTTCTCTCCTTGGCTCCCGATGCGAGTGGGCGGGCCTTTGCGGGCGCCCCGGAAGAGGCGCCGCAAGGCTTTGTGCCTTCGATCGTCAAATTCGACCCGGGGGATAACGAACTGGGTGTCCTCGAGGAGGCCTACGCGCAGCTCGCCCGGGCGGCCGGTCTCGATGTTCCACCCTCGCGACTGATTAAGACGCACGATCCGCTCAGCGGCCGGGAGCGCCGCCATTTTGCCGTGGCTCGTTTCGATCGCGATGCCAAGCGGGGGCGCGTCCACTATCACTCCTTGGCGGGCTTGCTCGAGATGGGCGGAGGCGATCTCGACTACCGGCACTTGCTGCGGGCCTGTCGTCGGCTCACCCGCGACGAGCGCGAAGTGTGGAAAGCGTATCGGCAGGCCGTGTTTAACGTGCTCGCGCACAACCGCGACGATCATGGCAAGAACGTCGGGTTTGTCCTGCGCGAAGGCGAATGGGCGCTCGCTCCCGCCTTCGACCTGACGCCGCTTTCGCCCGCGCAATTGCCCGAGCGGGGCATGGCGGTGTTAGGAGAGCGACGCATGGCGGGCGAAACCCAGTTGTTCGCACTCGCGGAAGCCGAAGGGCTCGCTCGGACG
This sequence comes from uncultured Opitutaceae bacterium, assembly GCA_964475035.1. Lineage (GTDB taxonomy): Bacteria > Verrucomicrobiota > Verrucomicrobiia > Opitutales > Opitutaceae > Didemnitutus. The sequence continues at coordinate 31,847 of CAYYVB010000007.1, forward strand.
CGCGCCCGTGAGGTGATGGCCGAAGTGCGCACGGCCCTCGGCCGGTGGCGGGAGTTTGCGGAGGCGGCGGGTGTCTCGCCCCTGCGCGCGGCGGAGTGGGGAAGGGAGCTCGCCGCGATGCGCTCGGAACGCTAATTTCTACGCGGCCTTCGCGTCCGCGCAAGGTTCCACCGCGTCCCGAGTTTACTGATAGGCTCCTCCGCATCCGTCCCGGTGGCAGCCGGTGTGGTCGTCGGCCAGCGACAGGCCGGTGGTTGCGGGGGCAGCAACTTTATAAAGCATTGACTGTCAAAGAACGAAAGAGCTCTAAAGTGAGGGATCGTCGATCGAACGGCCCGGCGGCTCGCGCCGGAAATGCTCGCGCTCGATGACTTGGAAGGCGGCTAGGACCGCGCAGAATTCGCGGAGCGTGATTTGCACGCTGGCACCCAGCGGTGGCTTCGCATCAAGCCGCTCGTTCACTTCCCTCTGCCACCTGCGCAGCCGCTGATCGCGGCGACGGCGTTTTTTCTCGTCGTAATCTTCTTCCTCTTTGTTGAGCGCCGCGACCTCCTGATGAAGCCAGGCAATCCGTGCTTCCCACAGAAACGCTGAGGAGAGGGCACGGTGCGTCGTGCTGGCAGCAGACGGGCTCGATTTTGCCGAGGAGGCGACGGGTGGTTCCTTCGCGAGGAAGGATGGGACCGTAGCGTCGGAATCCCCCGCGGTGTTGGTCGCGGTGGCGGTCGCCGGGGCCGCGTGAGAAAGGTTTGCGGGCGGTGGGCTGACGGGCGGCGGGGTCGAGGGCGGAGGCGATGATTGGGAGGACGAGAGTTCTGCTGAAGGTGGCGGTGGAGTGATCGCCTCTGCGGTGGGCGGCGGGTCAAGTGGACGCTCTGGCGCTGTCGGAACGGGGGCGGGCGGGGAAACGCTCTCGGGTGCAGACGGCGTCACCTCGTGCTGCTGCTGCGGCGCGGGTGCGAGCGGCTCCACGCGCAGGTCGGGGTAGTAGACATAGCCT